>CAXUEN010000238.1:0-317 GCA_964249945.1 uncultured Caulobacteraceae bacterium
CATGATGAAGGGTCATCATCACGCCAAGCACCACCACATGAAGATGAAGATGAAGGCGGGCGCGTCGACAGCCGCGCCGGCGGCGGCCCCCGCCTCGGCCCCGGCGCCCGGCGCCTAGAGCGTCTTCATCGAAAGGCAAGGGCCCCGGCGTTCACGCGCCGGGGCTTTTCTTTGGACGTTTAGGCCAGGGTCCGTCCGGTCAGCCGTTCCAGCACCCGGAGGGGCGAACCGGCCTCGTCCAGCATGGCTCCCACAGGGAGGAGGTAGGTCTGTTCGAATGCATGTTGGCCGCTGAGCGCGGCATGCATCACCGCGTC
>CAXUEN010000238.1:327-1303 GCA_964249945.1 uncultured Caulobacteraceae bacterium
AGACCACCCACATGCTTCCCGCCGGGAGCGCCAGCCGCCTGTATCCCGCGCTGGCCTGGTAGGCGTCGTCCAGCTTTGCGGCGTCGTGGAGGCCCAGCATCATCTGGTCGTAAGGCGATTGGCGTCCGTTGGTGACGCCAAGCGCAGCCTTGAGGCCGGCGGCGACGCGGCTGCGGGCCACGAGATGACTGCGAAACCGGGTGGCGACCGCCTCGAAGCCCTCCTCGCCCACGTTCCAGACCCTCGGCTCGCCGGCCGGATTCACGTTGGCGAAGACGCGCAGGATGCGCCGGCCCTGCACCGGGTTGGCGGGAAAGGCGTCGACGTGCAGGCGACGATCGTCCTTGCGCCGGCTGAGAGCACGCTCGGCGATCGCGCCCGGCCGAAAGCTGGTGCGTCGCCGCTGGAGCGCGAAGGCGTAGCGCGGCGTAAGCTGGGCCAGAAGCGCGTCCGCCGCCTGCGCGAAGCGGCCGACCACGCCGGCGAGCGCGGCGCGCGTCGCCGCATCGACCTCGGCGCCCGACACCTGGCCGCTTACCGGATCCAGGCTGATGTTTTTGGAACGGGGAGCGGAGATGGCCGGATCGAGCAGCAGCGCTTCATCCGACGACAGGGCGAACGGCCGGTCGGGCAAGACCACCACGCCGCCCACCTCCAGCACCTGGATGGCCCGCTCGGAGCCGACGCCGAGTGCGGGGCCGCCCTGAAGCTCTAGGACTTCGATCATAGCCTGCCTTAACGTCCGGACGAGGCGAGTGGAAGGCCGGCCCGCTTGCGCCTGAGAGGCCACGGGCGCATCTCCGCGCCATGCAGGCCGAACCCGCTCCCATGCCCAACCCGGTCCTGCTGGGGCTACGCCGCGGCCTGCGCCGGCGCTGTCCTAATTGCGCGGCGGGTTCGCTCTTCCTGGGCTATGTGAAGGTGCTCTCGCCGTGCCCCGGAAGCCGGCACGGCAACCCCCAGGTACAGGCCCATG
>CAXUEN010000238.1:1313-4494 GCA_964249945.1 uncultured Caulobacteraceae bacterium
ATTGCGGGGGGGGTTGCGGGCTTGTGGGGTTTGTTCCTGGCGCCCCCCCGGGGCCCCCTTGGCGGCCACGACAACGCCCAGTACAAGGCCGATGACGCGGGCCCCTATTTCACCATCCTGCTGGTCGGACACCTGTGCATAGGGCCCCTGCTGGTGTTCCCGTTCATCTGGAAATCCCCCATCTGGCTGGTCCTGGGAACGACCCTCCCGCTGGTGGCCGGCTTGACCTTGCTTCTGCTGCCGGTGGTCAAGGGGGCGGTGATCGGCGCGCAGTGGGGCATGAAGGTCGGCCGCAGGGACAAGGCGCCGTCGCCGCCGCTGTCGCCCTGACCGCGGTCGGGGCCTCAGCGTCGCTGGCTGGCGGTCTGGTCGCGGATCGCCTTGAACTCCGCGCCCCGCTTCCACTGCGGCCAGGCGTCGGAGTCCGCCAGTTCGCGGCCGAGCTTGTACAGCAGCCCCACGTCGATCGCCTCGCCCCGCAGGTCCCAGGCCGGGCTCCATTCGTCGGCTGGCTGGTGGTAGCGGTGGGCGACATAGTCGGCCCGGAACGCCTCGCCGGCCGCCTTGCCGCCGACATAGAGGTCCTCGCCGGATTCCAGCGACATGCCGGGAACGCCGACCCGGGCGAAGGAGAAGTGGTCGGACCGGTAGAAGTGGCCCTTCTCCAGCTCCATGTCCGGCTCGAAGCGGCGGCCTTCCCTGCGGGCGTCCGCGCTCAGCCGATCCTCAAGGTCCACCTTGCCGCTGCCGGAGGTGGAGACGTCGCGGGCCGCCCCGTCGGGGTTGAGGGCGTCCATGTTCAGTTCGGCCACCGTCTTGGCCAGTGGGTAGAGCGGGTGGGTGGCATAGTATTCCGATCCCAGCAGCCCCTTCTCCTCCGCCGTCACCGCCAGGAACAGCACGGAGCGGTCAGTGCGCGGCGCGTGGGCGTAGGTGCGCGCCAGCTCGATCAGGGCGGCGACGCCGGTGGCGTTGTCCACCGCGCCGTTGAAGATGCGGTCGCCCCGGGTGTCGGGTTCGCCCACCCCCAGGTGGTCCCAATGGGCGCTGTAGATCACGGTCTCGTTCGGCCGAACCTTGCCCGGCAGCCGTCCGACCACGTTGTGGCTGACGATCTGGCTGTGATCGACGGCGTAGTCGGCCGAGAAGCTGGCGTCCTTCAGCACCAAGGGGCGGAAATCCTTGTCCTGAGCGGCGTGCTTCTGCGCCTCGAAGTCCAGGCCCGAGGCCCGGAACAGCTGGACCGCCTCGTCCCTCTGCAGCCAGCCCTGGATCAGCGGGTGCGCCTGGCCGGGCTCGGCGCGGACGATGTCGAACTGGGCGTTGGCGTTGGAATTCTTCACCGTGGCCCAACCGTAGGCGGCGGGCTCGGTTTCGTGCACGATGAGCATGCCGAGCGCCCCCTGGCGCGCCGCCTCTTCGTACTTGTAGGTCCAGCGGCCGTAATAGGTCATGGCCTTGCCGCCGAAGCAGCCAGCGCCATGGGTGACCTGCGGCGCCTCGAAGTCGGGGTCGTTGATCAGCACCACGGCGATCTTGCCGTGCAGGTCAACGCCCTTGAAGTCATCCCATTTGCACTCCGGCGCCTTCACGCCGTAGCCGACGAAGACCAGCGGCGCGTGCGCCACCGTCACGTGGTCCACCGGCACGAGCGTCTGGACCACGACCTGGTCTCCCTGGGTCAGCGCCTGAGTCGCGCCGCCGGCGCTGATCTGCATCTTCACCGGGCCGGTGACGGCGAACCGCGCCAGGGGCACGTTCTGGAACCAGCCGCCCTGGTCGCCGCCGGGCTGGACGCCGGCGGCGGCGAACTGCTTGGCGATGTAGTCGATGGATTTGGCCTCTCCCGGGGTGGCGGGCCCGCGGCCCTGGAAGTCGTCGGACGACAGCACCCGCACGTGCTCGGACAGCCTGGCCGGATCGATCGGCGTGGCGGGCGGCGCGGACGGGGCGTCGGCCGCACCCGCCGGAAGGGCGATCAAGGCCGCCAGCATGGCGGTGGCGGCGAGGACCTCGAGCTTCATTCTACGTCATTCCGGTCTGCGGGGACTGGATAGGGGGTCGACCAGCGCGCTACAAGCGCGGAACCGCACGGTCCGGCGACGCTTCATCCTTCAATCGGAGGGCCGAGATGCTGCGAAGGTTTGCATTGCTTGTGGGCGTGACCATCGTCCTGGCCGGATGCGCGGACCAGCCGCCTCTGGTCGACCGGGTCTCCAAGGGTCAGGTCCAGGGCGATGCGGATCGGGTCAGCATCCAGGGCGGCCGGATCGACGCCCTGCCGCTGGCGGTGCTCCATTGCGCGCGCTACGGCCGCTCGGCCCGCTGGAGCCACGCCGAAGACGATCGCTCTGTCTACGACTGCGTGGCGAAGCCGTAGGCCCTGACCTTCGTCAGACGCGGAACCTGTAGGTTTTGCCCACCTTCCGCTCGATCTCCGGCGGGAAGCTGCGGCGCTTGTCGGCATAGTACTGGGCGCGGTGGTCGCCGTATCGCGCGTCGTTGTAGGTCAGATACAGGATGCGTCGCTGGGCGCCGGTCAGGTTGGGCTGCGATCCGTGGGGCGCATAGCTGTCGAAGAACAGCACGTCGCCGGGCTCCGTCTCCACCGGGATGAGCTTGAAACTGGCCATCTCGGCCGCCGTCAGCGGGGTCCATTCCTGGCCGATCAGGCCGGCGTAGCGGGGCGCGTCGCTCATCTCCAGGCAGCCGTTCTGCACCGTGGCGCGGTCGATGGAGACCAGGGCGGTGACGAAGCTCGGCGCATAGGTGGACCAGCCGGCCTGCTGGTCCTGGTGCGGCTCGAAGCCCGCGCCGCCGGCCTTCTTGAAGTTCACCTTCTCCTTGAACAGCACCGCCGGTCCGCCCAGCAGCTGCTCCACCGCCGCCAGCAGCCGGCCCCCTTGCACCAGGGCGTCGAACTGGGGATGGTAGGGGCAGAAGTTCTCCACCCGCTGCACCACCTTGGCGGCCGGGTCGAGCAGGCTGGTTTCATAGTAGACCATGTGGCGGCCGGCCACCTCCGGCCAAGCGCAGACCTCCTCGGTCCATCGAGCGATGTCGGCGGTCTCCGTCTCCGAGAACAGCCCCCGCGACGCCAGCCAGCCGGTGCGGGCGTAGTGGTCGAGGTCGCCGGCGACGAGCGGGCCGGCGGGCGCAAGGTGGGAAGGGGAGGTCGGGG
>CAXUEN010000239.1:0-4464 GCA_964249945.1 uncultured Caulobacteraceae bacterium
CTGGCGGTCTGAGCCAGGGCGCCCAGCGTCAAGCCGGTCCTGCCCGCGGTGGCGAGACGGCTCCGGTTCGCGCCTCGCGGCCGAGCTGGCACCCTGCCGACGCCTGATACGTCATCTGTGGCCGGCCTGTACGTGAACCGTCAGGTCGGCTACGGCATTCCCAAATCTGTCAACACGCGAGTTTCGCCATGAAGCTGCAGGTCACCTAAGCCGCATGTCCACCAAAGAAGAATTCATCGAGTTCGACGGCATCGTCACCGAACTGCTGCCCGAGGGGCGCTATCGGGTGCAGCTCGACAACGCCCACACCGTGCTGGCCTACACCGCCGGCCGCATGAAGCGGAACAAGATCAGGACGCTGGTCGGCGACCGCGTCACCGTCGAGATGACCCCCTACGACCTGACCAAGGGCCGCATCACCTTCCGCCACAAGACCGAAGGCGCGCCGAGGCCGCCGGGCCAGCGGCCGCAGTTCCGGCGGCGGTAGGGCGCATCTGATCCTCCCCCATCGGGGGAGGGGGACCAGCGAAGCTGGTGGAGGGGGCTGCGCCGCCCCGTCGCGGCGGGGCCCCCCCGCCCCCGCGCCGCCGCTTCGCGTCGGCCCCCACAGTCGGTTTCGCCGACAGCTCCCCCAGAGGGCGAGCATCTGGTCACATCAGCAAGCCCTTGCCGCTGGTGACCTCCGAGTGCCGGTGCACCCGCACCGCCTGCACCAGCCCGAAGCCGATCATCACCGTCAGCACCTCGGTCCCGCCGTAGGAGAGCAGCGGCATGGGCACGCCCACCACCGGCGCCATGCCCATGACCATCGAGGCGTTGACCAGGATGTAGAAGGCGAAGGTGGCCGTCACGCCTCCCGCCGCCAGCCGCCCGAAGTGGCTGTGCGAACTCATCGCGGTGCGGAGCGCGATGAAGATGATCGCCCCGTAGAGCGCCAGCAGCGTCAGGCAGCCGATCAGCCCAAATTGCTCGGCGAAGGTCGCGAGGATGAAGTCGGTGTGCTTCTCGGGCAGGAAGTTGAGCTGGCTCTGCGATCCGAGCCCGTAGCCCTTGCCGAGCAGGCCGCCGGACCCCAGCGCGATCTTGGACTGCAGGATGTGGTAGCCGGTGCCGGAGGGGTCGTCCTCCGGGTGCAGGAAGGTCAGCACCCGGTCGCGCTGATAGCCCTTCAGCACGAACTTCACCGCGAGCGGGACGGCGACCACCGCACCGACGGCGGCCACCGCCAGCGCCCGCCAGTCCAGCCCAGCCAGGAACATGATGGCCGCGCCGGTGAAGCCGATCAGGAGCGCGGTGCCGAGGTCCGGCTGCTTGGCGATGAGCGCCATGGGGATGGCGGTCATCGCGGCGGGGACCAGCAGCTTCCAGGACCAGCGGGCGTCCTTGGCCGACAGGGCGTGGTAGAAGCGGGCCAGGGCCAGCACCAGGGCGATCTTCATGATCTCCGAGGGCTGGATGCCGAACAGCCACCGCTTGGCGCCTAGCGAGGTGTGGCCGATCACCAGCACCGCCGCGCACATGGCCAGCCCCAGCCCGTAGAGCGGATAGGCCAGCGCCAGCCAGACCCGCAGGTTCAGCAGCGTCAGCCCCAGCATCAAGGCGAGGCAGAGGCCGAAGCGCACCGCGTGTTTGGCGGCCCAGGGCTGCCAGGACAGCGGCGCCACGCTGTAGAGCATGGCCGTGCCGATGGCGGCGACCACGCAGAGTAGCAGGGCGAAGGTCCAGTCGATCTGCTTCAGCTTGGACGACAGCCGCTCCCGCTCGCCGGGGCGGGTGAGGGCGGTGGCGGTCACGTGGTGGACTCAGCGGACGGCGCGATCGGCGCCGGCGGGGAGTCGAGCGGCTGCTCGATTCGGCTGCGGATCTCCGGGTCCTTGAGCAGGGCCATCTTCATGATCTCACGCGCCTTGGGGGCGGAGGCCTCGGCGCCCATGCCGCCGTGCTCGGTGAGCACGGCGATGGCGTAGCGCGGCGCCTCGGCCGGGGCGAAGGCGATGAACCAGGCGTGATCGCGCAGGTCGTAGGCGCCGTGGGTGCCGTGCACCCCGTGGCTGCCGGCGGCGTAGTTGTGGAACTGGGCCGTGCCGGTCTTGCCGCCCATCAGGATGGGGCCGAGGTTCAGCTTGCCCGCTCCGCTGTTGTAGGCGGTGCCTCCGGGCTCGTTGCAGACGCCCGTCATGGCCGACTGCACGAAGGCCACATGGGCGGGATCGACGTCGATCTGGCTTGGCGCTGCGCTCGGCGCCTGCACCTGGTCGCCGATCGCATGGATCAGCCGCGGGCTAACCGCCTTGCCGCCGTTGGCGATCCGGGACGCCATGGTGCAGAGCTGCAGCGCATTGACCGAATTGAAGCCCTGGCCGATGCCCATGGAGGGGGTGTCGCCGGGATGCCAGACGGGGTCATGCTTCACGTGCGCCCGCTTCCACGCGGTATCGGGCACGATGCCGGGCTTCTGGCCCGGGATGCCGATGTCATAGACCTCACCCAGCCCGAACTTGCGCGCCACCGCCGCCATTCGGTCCGGCCCTAGCGCCAGGGCGCACTGGAAGAAGTAGATGTCGCAGGAGTGCTTCACCGCCTCGCGCAGGTTCAGCGCGCCGTGGGCCTCGTCGCAGTGCCAGGTGCGGCCGCCCCAGAACCACGACTTGTTGCAGACGTGGACGGTGGCGGGACTGTAGCCGTGCTCCAGCGCCGCCAGCGTCACCATGGTCTTGAAGGTCGATCCCGGCGCGTAGGTGGCGGTGAGCGCCTTATTGAACAGCGGCTTCCGCTCATACTGGGCGAGCTGCCCGTAGGTCTTGCCGTCCACCCCTTTCACGAAGGCGTTGGCGTCGAAGCTCGGCGCGCTGACCAGGCACAGGACATCGCCTGTGCGGCAGTCCATCATCACCGCCGCGCCGCTGTCTTCGCCGAAGACCTCCAGCGCGCGGTTCTGGATGTCGGCGTCCAGCGTCAGCTTGACCACGTCGCCGGGCTGGGCGCGGATGTCGCCGTCGGGGTCCTCACGGATCACCCGGCCGACGCTGTCCACCTCGACCTTGTGGCCCCCTGCGCGCCCGCGGAGCTGCAGGTCCAGCGACTTCTCCACCCCTTGCTTGCCGATGCGAAAGCCGGGGTGGTGCAGAAGCGGGTCGTCGGCGTCGCCCTCCGCCTTCAGGTCGTCGGCCGAAACGCGGGAGACGTAGCCGATCACATGCGCGAAGGCGCCCGGGTAGGGATAGAAGCGCGCCTCGCCCATCTCGGCGGTGACGCCGGGCAGCTCGGGGGCGCGGACGTTGACGCGGCTGAACTCGTCCCAGGTGAGGTCAGTGGCGATGGCCACGGGAGAGGCGTGGGGCGTGTCGGCTATGTCGCGGGCGATCTGGCGGCGCTTGGCGTCCGGAATGGGGATCAGCTCGGCGACCTTGTCGATGGTGGCGTCCACGTCCTCCACCACGTCGCGCTGGAGCAGGATGCGGAATTCCGGCCGGTTGGAGGCGATCTCCACCCCGCTCCGGTCCAGGATCAGCCCCCGCGGCGGCGGCACCAGGCGGAAGTTGAACTGGTTAGAGGCCGACAGGGTCTGGTAGCGGGCCGCGTCCGCCACCTGCAGCTGGGAGAGGCGCAGGCCGAGTGCGGTCAGGCCCAGCCCTGCGAAGCCGCCGAGCAGGATCGAGCGGCGGTGGAAGGCGGCCTGCCGCTCGTTCACCTCGTCGAAGTAGATGTGGGGTTCGTGGCTCACGCGCGGGGCACTCTACACGGATCGGGTCACCGGAAGCGGATATCGGCGTCCTCGAAGCGGTCGATCAGGGCTCGGGCGAAGGGGAACAGCGCCAGGGTGACGGCGAACTGGAACAGGCTGCCCGTGATGTTGGGCGTCACGTGGGCGCGCAGGGTGACGAACAGGTAGGCCGCGGCGAAGGCCAGGGCGGTCAGCGCCAGATACCACACCGCGAGCACCGGCGCGCTGCGACCAGTCATCAGGCTCCGCGCCAGCTGGGCGCCGCCATAGACCAGCAGCAGGCTGAGCGCCCACAGCCCCAGCGGCGCTCCCCAGAACAGGTCCAGCAGCAGCCCCGCCGCCAGCAAGGCGAAGGGGCCGAGCAGCGAGGGCCGGATCACCGGCCAGGCGAAGGCCAGGATCAGGGGGAAGACGGGCTCGGGCAGGCGCAGGCCGAACACCCGCAGGGGCGTGGCCAGCACCAGGGTGGCGGCCAGACACGCGAGCAGGGGCGCGCCGATCCAGGCCCACGGCTGCAGCGTCTGGGAGGGCTGGCGGCTCACGGCTGAGGTGCAGGTGCAGTGGCCGTCGGCGCGGTGACGGAGCCGGGAGGCGCCGCTGACGTCGTGTTCGGCGGCTGCGTCCCGACAGACGCGGCGGTCTCGGCGCGATGCGACGTTCCGGTCCTAGTCTTCGCGGCGGCCGTCGGATTTGCGGGTAGAGAGACGGCAGGGATAGCGGCGGCCGGCATAGGCATAGGC
>CAXUEN010000240.1:0-4461 GCA_964249945.1 uncultured Caulobacteraceae bacterium
GCCCCGGATGCCGGCGGCCTGCCGATCCGCCAGCCCCTGCCCGGCCGCGGCCTGCTGGCCCAGGTCCGCGGCCTGGTGCGGACCAGCGAGCTGCTGCTGGTGCTGGTGGCCGGCCTGGTGGGCGCCATCGCCGGGGCCATGGTCACCTTCATGAGCGAGCTGACCCAGACCGCCCACGTGGCGCTGTTCCACATCGCGCTGGACCAGCGGCTGAGCGCGGTGCAGCGGGTGCACCTGCCCACCGCCCTGCTCGTGCCGGTCGCCGGGGGCGCGCTGATCGGCGTCACCGAACTCTGGCGCAACTGGCGCAAGGCCCGCACCCCCGTCGATCCCGTGGAGGCCAATGCGCTCCGGGGCGGCCGCATGTCGCTGCGCGACAGCGTGCTGCTGGCGGCCCAGACGGTGATCTCCAACGGCTGCGGGGCCTCGGTGGGGCTGGAGGCCGGCTACACCCAGATCGGCTCCGGGATCGCGTCGCGCCTGGGCATCATGCTGAACCTGCGCCGGAGCGACCTGCGCATCATGGTGGGCGCGGGCGCGGCCGGGGCCATCGCCGCCGCCTTCGCCGCGCCCCTCACGGGCGGCTTCTACGCCTTCGAGCTGATCGTGGGCGTCTATTCGGTGGCCAATGTGGCGGCGATCATGACCGCTGCGGTCACCGCCGTGCTGACCACCACGGCCCTTTCGGGCGCGGCCCCCTATTCCCTGCACGCCGCCCCCGTCGCGCCGCTGCACACGGTCCACTACCTGGCCATCGTCATGCTGGGCCTGTGCGCCGCCTTCCTGGGGGTGGCGGTGATGCGGGCCGTGGCGGTGGTGGAGCGCGCCTTCGCCGCCACCCGACTGCCGCCGGCCGTCCGCCCGGCGCTCGGCGGCCTGATCGTGGGCGGCCTGGCCCTGGTCTCGCCCCAGGTGCTGGCGGCCGGCCACGGGGCGCTGCGGCTCGACTGGCCGCTGGACCTGTCGGTGAAGACCCTGGCCGTGCTCATCGTGCTGAAGCTCACCGCCTCGATGGTGTCGCTAGGCTCGGGCTTCCGGGGCGGCCTGTTCTTCGCCTCCCTGTTCATCGGCAGCCTGGTGGGCAAGCTGTACGGGGTGGCGCTGGAGCGGCTGATGCCGGGCTTCGGGCTGGACGTCACCGCCTGCATGCTGGCCGGCATGGGCACGGTGGCGGTGGCCATCGTCGGCGGCCCGCTGACCATGAGCTTCCTGGTGCTGGAGACCACCGGCGACCTGGGGCTGACCGCCGCGGTGCTCACCGCCTGCGTGGCCACGAGCCTGATGGTGCGCTCCACCTTCGGCTACTCCTTCTCCACCTGGCGGCTGCACCTGCGCGGCGAGACCATCCGCAGCGCCGCCGATGTCGGCTGGGTGCGCTCGCTCACCGTCGGGCGGCTGATGAGGCGCGACGTGGCCACCATCGTCCAGGCCTCCACCGTGGCGGAGTTCCGCCGGCGCTATCCCCTGGGCTCGCGCAACTTCGTGGTCGTGCTCGACGGCGAGGACCGCTACCTGGGCCTGCTCGCCACTGCGGAGGCCTTCTCCGCCGAGCTGGACGAGCAGGCGGCCAAGACCCCCATCGCCCGGCTGGCGAGGCTCGGCGCCACCGCGCTCCTGCCCGAGATGAACGTGAAGGAGGCCATGGACGTCTTCGGCAAGGCCGAGGCCGAGACCCTGGCGGTGGTGGACGGCCCCGACACCCGGCAGGTCGTGGGCCTGCTCAACGAAGCCTACGCCACCCGCCGCTACGCCCAGGCCCTGAACGACGCCAACCGGGACGTGATCGGGACGGGCTGAGGGTGCGGAGGCTCCCCGGTGGAGCGATCAAGGTCATGCTCCCCCAAGTCTCATGCTGAGGAGCAAGCGTGTTCGCGTCTCGAAGCACGCACCTCGAAGCACTCAGGGCGATCACGCGTTCTCAAGCGATCGCTAGGCGCTTTCCCGCACCCTGGACCTGTTCACCTGCTCGAGTTCGCGCCGCGTATCGGCTAGGTCCATTCGGAGTTGCTCAACCTCCTTCACCAGTTTGGCGTCCTGGTAGCGGTCCGGGCCCACCGCGAACCTCTGCATCAGATCGAGATGCTCGTTGGCCACGTAGTACCTGTTCAGGACGTCCGTATAGGCGAACCTGTACCCGGCTGGGAGCACGATGTGCTCCCACTCCTGGAAGCTGGGGTCGCCGGTATTGGGGTGGGTGGACTCTATGACCATGATCCAGGGGCGGAAGCGCTTGAAGTCCATGCCTTCAAGCACGCCCGCCTCGTGCCCTTCGACGTCGATCTTCAGGAAGTGGATTTCCGGCGGAGCGTGCTGTTCACAGACCTGGGTCAGGGTCATGGCAGGCACCGTGCACGACCGGGTTCCGAACCCGTGGGAGGCGTGCCGGTCGGCATGGCGCTTCTCCAGCGTACCGAGCTGCTGGCCGTCCACTTGGTAGAAGGTGACTTCGCCCGGCTTGCTGGAGATGGCCGCCTGCAAGTTGATGTCCCGCGTGCGCTCGGCAACGAACGGAGCGAACAGATCGGGGCTGGGCTCTATGTTGATGCCGCGCCAGCCGTGATCGTAGAAATGCTTGGTCACGCTGTCGTGGTGAGGGTGGTAGGCCCCGACATCTATATAGAAGCCATCATGATGGGGCACATGATGGATGGCGCGGTGGAGAAGAACATCCTCGAGAGCACCGGCGTAACTGATCATCTCGACACCTTGGAAGCGAATGCCGGCAAGATACCATTTGGGCAATCGCTGCAATTGAAAGTGCGATTTGTCGCACGACCCGCCCCCCCCCGGCTAAGGGCGCACGCGCTGCCTCCCACGCCCGTCCTTCGATCTCTGATCGACCCCCTTCGCCCCATGCAGGACGCAGTTCGAGTCGCTTGGCGTCGAGTAGCGTTGCGTGTCCGGCGAGCGGGCCTGCTCACGCCCTCCCTGGCCCAGGTGGAGCACGACGTGCGCCACGACGGCGAGTTCCTGGCCTACTACCCCCAGGTGTCGGCGGGGATCAACTACCGGTTCTGAGCGGCCGCCTGAGGAGGCGCCTCGGCCGCTACAGCCGCAGCACCTCGCGCACGCCCGCGGGCCAGTCGGCCGCCCTTGCGCCATGGGTGGCGAACAGGGCGACGGCCAGGCGGTCCATGCCGAAGGCGACGCAGCCGGTGTGGGCGGGCTCGCCGTCCGCCTGATCGATCCCCCAGGTCGTGCCGAAATGGTCCTGGTGGTAGTTGAAGCTCATGCAGGCGGTGGGCTTCTCCGCCGAGATCACCGGGACCAGCAGCTCGAACTTCAGCGACTGCTGGCGCTGGGACACCGCCATCAGCTGGCCGCCGCGCCCGAAGAAGGGGTCGTTGGCCACCTCCACCTGGTAGGGCAGGCGCAGAGCGTCGGCGAGCCCACGCGCGGTGTCCATCCAGCTCTCCCGGAAGGCGGCGATCTGCTCGGCCGAGCCGATTCGCACGTATTCGCGCATGCGGAAGGACTGCAGCCGGTCGAGGTCTTGGCTGGGCTCCCGCCGAAAGCAATCGCAGCCCACGTCGAACAGCAGCCCGCCGGGCGGCAGGGCGCCCCGCGCCGCGGCGATGGGATAGATGGGATAGCAGCTGGCCGGCGTAAGAACGAGGTCGGCCACGTTGAGGGCGTCGGTGTAGCTCCCGCCCTCCACAAACCGGTTCACCGCACCGCGCACCTCCGCCTCGCTCCCGTCCATGCAGCAGACGCAGCCGAGCAGGTTGGGGAAGCTCTTCAGATAGCCCGAGGTCTCCAGCATGGCGCGGCTCATCACCGGCGGGAAGCGGAACACCTCGGCGGCCGGGTCCCGGTGGCGGGTGACCAGGGTGGCGAGCGCGTCCACCACCGCCTCATAGGCGCCGGTGCGGGCGTAGACGCCGTCGGCGCCCATGGGGCGGAACAGGGTGGCGGCGAGGCCCTCCAGCCGCTCGGCGGCGGAGGGCGCGGTCAGCGGACGCTCGGGGAGGACGACCTCGTCCAGGCGATAGGCCAGGTTGCTCATGGCGCGGACCCTTACATCCTGAGGAGTTGACAAATCGGTCAGGCGAACAGGCCGCGGGGCGTCTCGGCCATCACGGCGGAGGCGCCGAGGTTGGCCAGGATGCGGTCGTTGTTGATCATGACGGGTGCGGAGAGGATGTCGCGCAGCGCCCGACCCTGGCTGGCTGGCCCGTCGTTGCGGTAGCCGGACAGGCCGCAGGCGCGCATGGCGCTCATCACCGCCGACACGGCCAGCTCCGACGCCTCCACCTTCAGCAGGGTGATCTCGGTCTGGAAGTCGAAGGCGCAGAGCGCGGCGGCGTCGCCGATCCTCGCCTCGTAGCGGCCGAGCGCCCCTGTCACCAGGGCGCGGAGCGCCCGCAGCTGGCCCGCCGCCCGGTTGAAGTGGACCGCGGCCGGCGGGGTCTGGCCTCCGCGCGCGGCCTTGCGGACGAACAGCCGCGCCCGCTCCACCGC
>CAXUEN010000241.1:0-4455 GCA_964249945.1 uncultured Caulobacteraceae bacterium
CCGACGTGGCCGCCGCCGTCGACCTGAACATCAAGAGCCTGCGCTACTACTTCACCCGCAAGGACGACTTGGCCGCCGCCGCCTTCATGCGCGCGATCGATCTCTATCTGGGCGTCATCGCAGAGGCGTCGTCGCACCGGAGGGCCGAGGATCGTGTCCACGCCCTGGTCCGCCTCTACTTCGAGGTGATGCGCGAGGTGGTTCAGGGCGTCGCGCCGCCCTTCCTCCTCTTCGGCGATCTGCGCGCGCTCTCGGAGCCGCAGGCCACGCCGGTGTTCGCAGCCTTCGTCGAGATGTTCAGGGCGTTGCGCCGCCTGGTGTGCTCGCCGGAACTGGAGGCGGCGGGGCGCAGGGTGCTGAACGCTCGCACCCACCTTGTCCTGTCCCAGCTCCTTTGGTCGGTGGTCTGGGCCCGGCGCTACGAGCCGGAAGGGCTGTCCAGGGCGGGCGAGCGGATGGCCGACATCCTCCTGAACGGACTGCCGCTCGATCGGTCGGCCTGGCGGCCGCAGGTGTCGCCCCTGCCGATCAGCCGGCCCGGCGCCGAGGGGGCGGCGCAGTACGCCTTCCTGCGCGCCGCCACCTTGCTGGTGAACGAGCAGGGGTACCGCGGCGCCTCCATCGACCGGATCGCGGCGTCCATCAACATGACCAAGGGCGCCTTCTACCACTATCATGAGGCCAAGGACGAGCTGGTGGTTGCCTGTTTCGAGCGCACGTTCCAGATGATGCGGGCGGCCCAGGCCGCCAGCCGCGCCGCTCCCAGCGGCCTGACCCAAGTGGCCGACGCAACCTGCCTGATCGTCCACCACCAGCTGACGGACGAGGGCCCGCTGCTGCGCACATCCGCCCTGACCGCGGTGCCTCAGCCCATCCGCCTCCAGATGACCGAGCGGCTCGACCGGATCACCTCCAGCTTCGCCGATAACATCACAGATGGCGTGATCGACGGCTCCATCCGTCCCTGCGACGCCGCCATCGCCGCCCAGATGACCACCGCGCTCATCAACTCAACCGAGGAGCTGCCGCGCTGGGTCAGCGGGGTCACGCCGGACGAGGCGGTCTCACTCTATGCGATACCGGGCTTTCTCGGACTTTTCAGCTGATCAGACCCCCGCCGTCGTATCATGCGCGAGGCCCCAAATCTGGCGGGGAACGGAGCATCACCGATCCCCCGATCAGGCCGAGCACTCCCGGAGGGTCGTCGTCACTACCCGCGTCCCCGCGCCAGCGCCGATCAGGTCGGTCGGCGCGCCGCTCGGCCTGGCAGGTCCGACGACTTGCTTGCTGGCCGCCTTGTCATTCAGTGTGTCTCTGGTGCAGCGGCCACGCAGCGTATATTACTCAGGTCTGCAGCTTTGCAACCGACTACATCGGCGCGGACGAGAACGGATGACCAATGTCGCTGAAGCACCTTACCCTAGTGGCGTTTGCTCTCACGCTCACCTGTCAGAGGTCCGCAATGGCTGAGCAACCGGGCCATGTCACCGGCGTGGGCGGTGTCTTCGTCAAGAGCAAGGACCCGAAGGCTCTTGCGCAATGGTATCGCGAGGTCCTCGGCCTCGACGTCAAGTCGTGGGGTGGAGCGGCGTTGCCCTTCGACGCCCCAGGTCATCCTCCGAAGGTGTCCTGGACGGCCTTTCCGGACACCAGCGACTATCTGAGCCCCTCGACCCGGGAGTTCATGATCAATTTCGCGGTGGATGACATGGACGCGATCATCGCGCGCGTGAAGGCCAGGGGCGTCCCGTTCTGAAGCGCGACGATAATGACGCCTTCGGCCGGTTTGCCTGGGTTCAGGACCCTGATGGCACCAAGATCGAACTTTGGCAGCCGAAGAAGAATTGAGCCATATACTCAAGTCAAAGCAGGACTATCCCGCCATTGCATCAAGGCTCGTACCGAGAGGCCTCGGTCGCACCAGGGCGGTCCGGTGAAAACTGTTCCGGTTGGCTTGCAGCACCCGTCCTCCCGGTCACGGTTCAGGCCGCGTCTCGGTCGCTGACCGGCCGACGGAAGACCGTGCTTTGGCGGAAGATCGACGGATGATGGGACCTCGATCCACTCCAGGACGCCTAGATGGTCGCCGCATCGTCGTCACCGGCGCCGCGTCGGGCATCGGCCGGGCGACGGCGGAACTGTTTCATAGCGAGGGCGCCAGGCTCGCCCTGATCGACCGAGATGCGGCGGCTCTGGCCGTCATCGCCGCAGCGAACGGCGCGATCGCCCTGCCGCTGGACCTGGCCGATGCGTCAGCGCTTGCGGGCGCGATCAAACGTGCGGCGGACGGAATGGCAGGTCTGGACGGCCTCGTGAACGCCGCCGGCGTTGGAGGAAAGCGGCCGGTCGAAGACATCGACCCGGTGTTCCTCGCAGCGGTGATCGCCGTGAACTTCACCGCGCCGCTCCTTCTATGCGGCGCGGCCGTTCCCCACATGCTCAAGGCTGGACGGGGAACGATAGTCAACGTCGCCTCCGGCCAGGCGCTGCTGCCGAATGCGCCCGACACCACCGCCTATGCGGGGACCAAGGGCGGCCTCGTCGCCTTCACCAAGTCCTTGGCGGCCGAGAAGGCGCCGGTGATCAGGGCCAACGCCCTGTGCCCCGGGCTTACCAACACGCCGATGGGCGCGGCGCTATTCGCCGACTGGAAGGGCGATCCGGCGGACCTGCCCGCATTGCGCGCCTACGCCCTGAGGCGGATGGCCGAGCCGATCGAGATCGCCCAGGCCGCCCTGTTCCTGACGAGCGACGAGTCCTCCTACGTCACGGGCGTGGCCCTGGCGGTCGACGGCGGCCGATGCTTCCATTGATGAGCCCCGCTCCCGGCCCCAGGCGCTGGACCCGCCGCCCCGAAGGCTCGAACTGGGGAGACTTTGGGCCGGACGATCAGGTGGGGCGGATGAACCTGGTCACGCCCGAGGTGCGGCTCGCCGCCTTCCGCGAGGTGAAGGACGGGCGGGCGTTCGTCCTAAGCCTGCCCCTCGACTATCCGGGCGGAGAACCCGCGGGAGCGGCCCGCAAAGGTCCCAGGCTGTTCGCGAGCCAGTCCCGGGGGCGCGACATGTTCAACCTGCCGCTGAATGCCACCGACCTGACCTGCGACGACGGCGTGGTCCTATCGCTGCAGTATTCCACGCAGTGGGACGCGCTCGCGCACTGGGGGCGCATGTTCGATGTCGACGGCAGCGGGACACCGCAGCCTGTCTACTACAACGGCTTCCGGGCGCATTACGACATCGTTGGCCCCGCCGGGAACGAGTCGCCCCACGCCGACCGTCTCGGCATCGAGACGCTGGCGACGACGGGTGTGCAGGGGCGCGGCGTGATGGTCGACCTGGTCAGAAGTTTCGGCCCCGGCCGCACCCTCGTTGGCTACGCCGAACTGATGAGGGCGATGGACGAGCAGCGGGTCGAGGTCCGTCCGGGCGACTTCCTCGTGCTCTACACCGGTTACGGCGACGCCATCCTGTCCATGGCGAAGCGGCCCGACGAGGCCGTTCTCGCCCGGTCCGGCGCGGCGGTTCGCGGCGCCGACGCCCGGCTGCTCCAGTGGGTGACAGATAGCGGCGTCGCCGCAATCATCTCGGATAACCAGGCGGTGGAGGCCTTTGAGCTTGGCCAGGAGCCGGATGCGAAGCACGGCATGCTGCCGCTCCACGAGCTATGCCTCTTCAGGCTGGGCGTCCACCTGGGCGAACTGTGGTGGCTGGGCGACCTCGCCCGCTTTCTGCGTGAGGTCGGCCGCCACGCCTTCCTGCTGACCGCGCCGCCGCTCCGCCTCCCCGGCGCGGTCGGCTCGCCGGTGACGCCCGTCGCCACCGTCTGAGGCCAAAGCGCGTGAACGGACGGCCCGCAGCTTACTCATCCGGCGGTCCAGCCGCCGTCCACGGGCAGGATGACGCCGACGCAGAAGCTGGCGGCGTCCGAGGCGAGGAACAGGATCGCCTCGGCCACCTCTTCCGGCTCGGCCAGTCGCCCGATGGGCATCATGGCGGCGTAGCGCTCGAACAGTTCGTCGGCGTCCGGCGCCGCGCGCACGTTCGCCAGGAAGTTGGTGTTAGTGACGCCGGGGCAGACGCAGTTCACGCGCACGCCGGCGCGGGCGTAATGCAGCGCCAGCGAGCGGGTGAGGTTCACCATGCCGGCCTTGGCGGCGGAGTAGCCGAAGATGCCGGGCTCGCCCACGATCCCCGCCGCCGACGCCACGTTGACGATCGCCCCGCGCCCGCGGGCCACCATGCCGTCGACCACCCGGCCGATCAGCTGGAAGGGTCCTGTGAGATTGACCTGCTGGATGCGGTCCCACAGCTTCGGCTCGAACGAGCCGAAGGCGATGCGGCCGCCGCCGAACCCCGCGCAGTTGACGAGCACGGCTATGGGGCCGAGCGGCTCGTCCGCAGCGCCCCGGCGATCGGCGCCCGCGCCCTCGGTCAGGTCGCCGACCCCCGCCAC
>CAXUEN010000242.1:0-1037 GCA_964249945.1 uncultured Caulobacteraceae bacterium
ACGGGCCGCCCGTCTCGTGCACCACCAGGTCCGCGCGCTTGCCGACCTCCAGCGGGCCTACGTGCGCGCCCAGGCCCACCGCTTCCGCCCCCTTGCAGGTGGCCCAGTCCAGCCCGTCGGCCGCGGTGGCGAAGGCAGGGTCCAGGGCGCCGTCGCGCGCCAAACCTACGGCCAGCGCAGCGGCGCGGTGGATGTCAGCGAGGTCTCCCGCATTGACCGAGTCGCAGCCGAGGGCCAGCCGGCCGCCGCGGCGCGCGAACTCGCCATGGCGCCCCGACCGGGTCACGCCCTGGGCCAGCCGCAGGTAGGTCCAGGGGCAGTAGGCGATGGCGGTGCGGGTCTGGAGCAGCAGCTCCAGCTCCGCCTCGTCGATCCAGACGGCGTGGGCCAGCAGCAGGTGGGCGCCCAGCACCCCGAGCGCCTCCAGGTGCGCCACGGGCCGCAGGCCCCGGCGGGAGAGGTAGCCGGTCACGTCCGCCTCGGTCGGCGATAGGTGGAAGGTCAGGCCGCAACCGTTGCGGCGCGCCAGGTCGGCCGCGCCTTCCAGCAGCGCATCCGACGCCAGGTCGTGGCCGACCAGGGTGACCCAACCCTCCACCCGGCCGCCGCCTTGCGGATAGGCCCGGACCACCTCGGCCTGCCGCGCCAGCACCTCGGCCACCGGAGCGGAGAAAGGCAGGCCCGGCGTGTCCCAGCCCCAGCAGCCGACGCCGCCGCGGACGCCCGCCGCCAGCATGCCGGCGGCCACGCGCTCGGGATGGGCGACGGTGCCGGCCTCGATCACCGTAGTGGTCCCGTTGCGCAGGCACTCCACCGCGGTGAGGGTGGCGCCCAGCTCGTCGTCGTCGGGCGTCAGGGCGGCGTGTAGCGGCGTGGCCCAGTCGAAGATCGCCTGGCTGGAGGTGATGGCGTCGGGCACCAGGCTCCGCACCAGGGGATCGGCCGTCAGGTGCTGGTGCGCATCCACCAGGCCCGGGATCACCACCCCGTCCGAGGCGTCCAGCACCGGGGCGTGCGGGAAGCGCGCCTTCAACAGG
>CAXUEN010000242.1:1047-4435 GCA_964249945.1 uncultured Caulobacteraceae bacterium
ATGATGATCCCGCCGGCGATGGCGAGGCCATGGTCCTCCAGCACCCGCCGCTCCGCATCCTGGGTGACCACTCGGCCGCCCAGCACCAGCAGCTCCGGCGCAGGCTCCAACACGCCCGGCGGCGCGGCGGGACCGCTCACGCTGGGTCGGTGGCGAGCAGGCCCGCGGCCTTGCGGCCCCTTCGCTCCGGCTGCGCGGCGAGCCTTGGCGGCGACATGAACACGGTAGCCGCCAGCATCATCAGCGTGGCCAGGGAGCAGAGCAGGAAGACGCCCGCGAACCCGCCGAGCGTGTCGCGCGCCCAGCCTCCGACGGCGGGGCCGACCGCGGCCAGGGTCGAGATCAGCGACATGATCGAATACAGCTCAAGGTTGGCCCGCTTGCCGAAGTAGTTCAGCAGCAGCATGGTCGAGGCCAGGAAGCTCAGCCCATAGCCGACCCCGATGCCCAGCGCATAGACGCCCATCAGCACGAAGCCGTGGGCGAAGGCCAGGGCCGTCATGCCGACCACCAGCGCCCCCAGCGACACCGCCAGCAGGGTCTTGGCCGAGACCCTCTCCCCGACCACGCCGCCGATGATCGCGACGCCTGCGCCGATGAAGGCCTCCACGCTCAGCATGACGGCGGAGTAGCGGGGGTCGATCCCGCGCTCGCGCAGGTGCTCCACCGCGAACCCGTGGGCTGTGGTGTTGACCAGCAGATACATGGTGTAGGCGCCCACGATCACGTAGAACTGCGGGGTGCGCAGGGCATGGCGCACGGTCCAGTCCTGCAGCCCCTTGATCAGGTCGCCCGCGCCGAGCTGCTCGGGCGGGATGTCGGTCTGGGGATCAATCACCTCGCGCCCACTGGAGGTGACGAGCGCTGCGAACGCGCCCAGCACAGCACAGGTCGCCACGAACACCCACCAGTACAGCCGCCACTGGTGGGTCGTCCCGTTGATCGCCACGTACATCAGCGGCCCCGCCACCTGTCCCAGCCCTCCGATGGTGAAATAAGCCCCCAGCATGGTGGAGCGCCGGGTGAACAGGCCGGTGATCACGTGCACGCCCGGCACGGTGGTGGTGAGCGAGAAGGCGATTCCGATCAGCGTCTCGGAAACGAGGTAGACGGCGATGGAATGCGTCAGCGCCAGGCCCGCGAAGCCCACCGCGCCCAGCACGGCGCCCAAAGCGATGGTCCCGCGCACGCCCACCGTCCGGATGAACATGGCCGGCGCCAGGCTGGACAGCCCGCAGGCGACGCCGAGCAAGGTGTAGCCGAGCCCCGCCTCCGTCCAGCTCCAGTGCATCTCGTCCACCATGGCCGGCAGCACGACGCCGAGCGAACTGAAGGTCCCCGCCGAGACCAGGAAGAACAGCAGGGATAGAGCCAGGAAGGGGATCCAGGAGGGGAGCGGCTTGGACGGCATGTCGGGTCTCCAGGCGGCGGACGCGAGGCTCAGGCGATGACCAGCTCGGGCGTTCGCGCGGCGGCGGATGCGGCAGGGACTCGCCCCCGCATCTCCGCCCAGGCGCGCCGGTAGCGCTGCACCAGCCAGGCGTTGAGGTCGCGCTGGGCGGTCTCCTGCCAGGAGTAGCGCCCGCGCGGCGCGAACTTGGAGTTCAATCCGACCTGGACCAGCGCATCCACGTGCAGGTCTTGGGCGGTGATCTCCATGGCGGCGCTCATGTTCATGGCCATGCGCGCCTCGAACAGCGGCTCCTCCATCGCCCCGGGCCTGACCAGGTAGCCCATGGCCATGCGGTGCGATCCTGCGCTGTCGGCGTAGAGGATCAGGTAGAGGACGAAATCGCTCAGCACGACCAGCGAGAGGGTCGGCGGCAGGTTGGCGAACACCACCCGGTTGCGCTCGGCGTCGGTCAGCCTGGGAAAGATCGGCAGCACCGCCTTCTGCAGCGCGTTGAAACCCACGTCCGGGTGGGTGGTGCCGTTGAAGCGGAGATAGCCCGCGGTGTCGTGCGGCACCTCGGGGAAGACCGACAGCTCGCTCGGGATGAAGTCGTGCAGCGGGCCGCGGTGCAGACGGGTGGCGTGATAGCCGTCGTTGTTGTTCTCCATCATCACCTTCCAGTTCCAGGAGTAGCTGGAAGGCTCTTCGCAGCGCGGCCCCTCGGCGATGTCGAGGTCGTAATGGGCCAGGGCCTCGGTGACCTCGCGCAGGCGCGGCGCGAGCGGAGCGGCGTCGGGGTCCAGGTTGACGAAGACGAATCCGTTCCAGACCTCCACCGCCAGCCTCGGCAGGGCGACGTCCCGCCGGTCGAAGCCGCAGGACCGCTCCATGGCCGGCGCACCCACCAGCTTCCCGTCCAGCCCGTAGGTCCAGTGGTGGTAGGGGCAGACGAAGGCGCGCGCATTGCCGTGCCCCTCCGCCAACAGCATGGCCCGGTGCTGGCAGACCGCCGACATGGCAGCGATCTCCCCGGCCCTGGTCATGGCCACGATGATCGGCTCGTTGGCGTGGGAGAGGGTGAAGTAGTCGCCGGGCTTCGCCAGCCAGGACGCCCGGCCGGCGCAGAGCCATTCCTTGTGGAAGATGGCCGTCTTTTCAAAGGCGTAGAAGGCCTCGTCGGTGTAGCAGAGCGGCGGCAGGGTCTCGGACTCCTCCACCCGGCCGATGGAGCTCTCGAAGCTGGCGAACAGGGCGTCGTCGATCGCGGTCATGCAACGTCATCCGGAGACTGCTCCTGACGGTAGGCGGGGCGATCGCCTGCGTCTTGGAGGTCGCGGGACGTTAACTTGTCGGAGCGCCGCGCTTTGCGCCCAGGCGCCCATATGGAAGGCGGGGCGCCGGAAAAGCAGGCGCAGGCGCGTCCTCCCCTCCAGCGGTGCAAATAAGGCTCGCGCCGCGGACAGGACTCCGCCGCAAAGGACCGCTTTGATGACCTCCATGATCCATCCGACGCGCCCGCTTCAAACGGTTCGAGCCGCGCGCGTCCGGTGCCGCGCCTGGTGAACATCCGCCAGTTCAGCACCGACGCCTACAGCCTGGACCGGCGGCGCGACGCGTGGCGCGAGGCGATCGCCGCCCACTCGATCCAGGCGATCTATCCCCCCGACCCCGACGAGCCCTTCTACGCCCACCTCTCCACCGTCGTGTCCTTCGCGGGCGTCCGCTTCGCCCGGGCCCGCTCGCGCCGCCAGGTGCTGAGCGAGGGCTTCACCGAGCGCCGCGACACCATCTGGCTGGTGCAGTTGCTGGAAGGCCGGGCCAGCTTCCCCCAGGACGGCGAGGCCGTGCCGATCCGGCCCGGCGACATCCTCTGCGGGCGCACCCGCAAGGCCGCCGCCCTCAGCCTGGAGAGCGACTTCACAGCGCTCCTGGTCGACATCCCGCCCCAGCTGCTGAACCCCAGCCTGCTGTCGCCCCTGCCCTCCCAGGCCATAC
>CAXUEN010000243.1:0-4424 GCA_964249945.1 uncultured Caulobacteraceae bacterium
CTTCGAGGCCGGGGACCACGTGCAGGGCGCCATGGCCTCCGAGAGCGGCGACGGCGCCGCCGTCCGCCGGGTCGACGCCGGCAAGAAGCACCGCCGCGACCTCGCCCTCGATCCCGCCGAGCCCCTTCACGCCGAGGTCGTGGCGGCCCTGTCGTCGCGCCTGGTTCCTGAGATCGCCAAGGCCTTCCAGGCGCAGGTGGCGCACCTGGACCGCATCCTGGTGGCCCGCTATGACGACGCAGGCGGCTATTTCCGCCGTCACCGCGACAACAGCTCCGCCCACCTCGCCTATCGGGAGTTCGCTGTGTCGGTGAACCTGAACACCGGCGACTATGCGGGGGGCGAGCTGCTGTTTCCCGAATATAACGATCACCGCCACAACCCACCGGCGGGCGCGGCCCTGGTCTTCTCCGCCAGCCTGCTGCACGAGGCCCTGTCCGTGCGCAGCGGCGCCCGCTACGTGCTGCTCACCTTCCTGCACGGCGACGCGGCGGAGGCGCGCCGGCGGGCGGCGCTGGCGGAGGCTCTGGAGGCCTGACGCATCCGCTCCCTCGGGGAGCCCTCAGTCCTGCACCGGCGTCACCGGCGCGCCGCCGCCGAGCACCGCCTCCAGGTTCGCCGCCAGCATGGCGAACATGCCGGCCACGGCCTGGCGGGTGGCGCCGGCGGTGTGGGGGGTGAGCACGGTGTTTGGCACGCCGGCCCAGCGCTCCGCCGGGCTCGGCTCCTCGGCGAAGACGTCCAGCGCGGCGGCGCCCAGTGCCCCAGATCGGAGCGCTGTGACCAGGGCGTCCTCGTCCACCACTTGGCCGCGGGCCACGTTGACGAGCAGGCCGTGGCGCCCGAGCGCCGTCATGACCTCGGCGGAGATCAGGCCGCGGTTGGACTCGTCGGCGCGGCAGGCGACCACCAGGACGTCGGCCCAGTCCGCCAGGGCCAGCAGGCGGTCGTGCCGCGGCCAGGCCGCCTGCGGCTTCGGTCGCGGGCCCCACCAGGCGGTCTGCAGGCCCATGACGTCGGCCCGGGCGGCCAGGGCCTCGCCGATGCGGCCGAGGCCGACCAGGCCCAGCTTCTGGCCTTTCAACGACGCGGTGAGCGTCTTGTGGCGGGCGGTCCAGCCGCCGTCCCGCACCTCGCGGTCGCCGTCCACGATCCGGCGCCGCGACGCCAGGATCAGGCCCAGCGCATGGTCGGCGACGTCCTCGTGGTTGACGCCTAGCGCGTGGGTGACCTCCAGCCCCCGCCCGCGCGCCCAGGCCACATCGATCCCGTCATAGCCGGAGGTGAAGCAGGCGATCAGCTTCAGCGCCGGCATGGCCTCCAGGCGCGCCTTGTCTAGCGCGAACTCGCCGGCGACCACCACCGCCTGGACCCGACGCTCCGCCTCGCCCGGCGGCCCGGCCCAGGCTTGCAGCACCGTATAGGCGGGCTCCAGCCGGGCCGCGATCGCCTCCAGATGGGGCTGCATGACGAGGAGGACGGGCTTTTCGGTCAAGGCGTCGGCTTTCGCTGCAGGTCGGCAGCATAGCCCGTCCCGTGACGTTGCGGCGAGACGTGACGGCGGCGCGTCGGCACCCTAACACCGCGCCCATGCGCCTGGCCTTCCTCGGCACTCCCGATTTCGCCGTCCGGGCCTTGGCCGAACTGGCGGCCGGCGGTCACGAGATCGCCGCCGTCTACACCCAACCGCCCCGGCCCCGCGGCCGCGGCCGCGGCCTGCAGCCCTCTCCCGTCCAGGTCTTCGCCGAGGGGCTGGGGCTGGAGGTGCGCACGCCCGCCTTGATGAAGGCCCCGGACGCGATCGAGGGCTTCCGCACCCTGGCGCTGGATGCGGCGGTGGTGGTCGCCTACGGCCAGATCCTGGTGCGCGAGGTGCTGGAGGCTCCGCGCCTGGGCTGCTTCAACGTCCACGGCTCGCTGCTGCCGCGTTGGCGGGGCGCAGCCCCCATTCAACGGGCGATCATGGCCGGAGACGCGGTGACCGGGGTGCAGGTCATGCGCATGGGCGAGGGGCTGGACGATGGCCCGGTGCTGCTTTCGGCCAGCCTGCCCATCGCGCCGGACGACACCGCCGCGAGCCTAGCGCTGAAGCTCGCCGAGGCGGGGGCGGCCCTGCTGCCCCCGGCGCTCGCCGCCATCGCGCGCGGCGCCCAGGTGGAGACGCCCCAAGCGGCCGAGGGCGTCACCTACGCCCGCAAGATCAGGCCGACGGAGGCGCGCATCGACTGGAGCCGTCCCGCGTCGGCGCTGGATCCCCAGGTCCGTGGCCTGTCGCCCTTCCCCGGCGCTTGGTTCGAGGCGCCGTCCGGCCGCGGGCCGATGCGGGTGAAGGCGCTGCTGTCCCGGGTCGAGCCAGGAGGCGGCGCGCCGGGCGAGGTGCTGGACGACCGGCTGCTGGTGGCCTGCGGGGAGGGCGCGATGCGCCTGCTGAGGCTGCAGCGGGAGGGCCGCGGCCCTCAGGACGCCGAGACCTTCCTGCGCGGGTTGTCCTTGCCGGCGGGGACGCGGCTACTCTGACGCGAAGCCAAAACCCTGGTTTAGCAGTCGCCAAAGTTCATGGGCGGCTTCTTTGTCCAACTGTAGTGATTGGCTCACTACGCCAGGGTTGCGCCTTGCGTCGGATCCATAAGTCTCAAGTTGGATCAGTGTCGCGCGACCGTCTGGCGCGTCGAAGGCGTAGCCGCATTCAGCTGTTGAGGGCTGCGGTTTCGGACTCTTAGCCACACGTTTGAACGATTGAACCCGAGCCATGCTAAATTCCTGTGCCCCGCTATAAGCTCACCCTCGAATACGACGGCGCCCCCTACAAGGGCTTCCAGCTGCAGGACGGCCTGCCCTCGGTGCAGGCGTCGCTGGAACGCGCCATCCTCGGCTTCTGCGGGGCGGCGGTGCGGGTGCACGTGGCGGGGCGCACCGACACCGGCGTCCACGCCACCGGCCAGGTCGTCCATGTGGAGCTGGACAAGGCTTGGCGCCCGGACGTGGTGCGCAACGCGCTGAACGCGCACCTCGTCCCCGAGCCGGTCTCGGTGCTGGCGGCGGAGGTGACGGCGGAGGACTTCCACGCCCGTTTCTCGGCCACCGGGCGGCGCTACCTCTACCGGGTGATCGACCGCAAGCCGCCCCCCGTGCTGGAGCGGGCGCGCGCCTGGTGGGTGAAGACGCCGCTGGACGTGGACGCGATGGCGAGGGCCGCCCTGGCGCTGGTCGGCACACACGACTTCACCACCTTCCGCGCCCTGCAGTGCCAGGCGAAGTCGCCGGTCAGGACGCTGGACCTGGCCAGCGTCGAGCGGGTGGGGCAGGAGGTGTGGCTGCGCTTTTCCGCGCGCTCCTTCCTGCACCGGCAAGTGCGCTCCATGACCGGCAGCCTGGTGGAGGGGGGCGCCGGGCGCTGGCCCGCGGCGCGTCTTGGCGAGGCGCTGGCCGCCCGCGACCGCCGCGACTGCGGCCAGGTCGCCCCGGCGCACGGGCTTTATCTGACCGGCGTGGAGTACGGCGCCGCCCTCCCCACCCTGGAGGAAGAAGGGGGAGGCGCTCAGCCTGCGATCAGCCGCTGAGCGCCGAGGTCAGCGAAGGCGCCCCAGGCGAGGCTCAGCACCACCACCAGGACGATGGGGGCTAGTTCGTGGCTGAGCGTCTCGCGGGCGAGGCGCCAGACGATCAGCACCGACAGGCAGAGCAGCACCAGGCTGCACAGGCCGAACGCCTGCTCGCCCGGAGACCCTAGCAGGGCCAGCAGGGCGGCGGCCGCGAGCGCCATGTTCAGATAGAGGCCGGCCCAGTTGTTTACCGTGACGAAGGCGGCGAACCCGGCCTTGAAGCGCATCGGCCCGGCGATGGCCGCCAGCAGCAGGGGGAAGCCGAAGGCGTCCAGCAGGTACGCAAGCGCCGCCTGCCAGAGCGCGCTGTCCGACAGCGGGCGCTCCACCAGCGCCACCACGGCGACGTAGAGCGGCGCCGCCAGCAGCGGGCCGGCGAAGGAGCGCGCGAAGCCTGAGACGTTGAAGTCGAAGGCCTGGTCCCAGGCGGCGTCGCCCCGGACCAGCCGCACGATCCCCGCCGCCGCCGCCTTCGCCTCGGCCAACAGGGCGGGCGCCACCCCCTCAGGCCGCGCCGAAGGTCTCGAAGTAGCGCCGCAGCACGCCCTCGTAGACGTGGGTCAGGGCGTGCAGCTCGGCCACCGGCGCGCGCTCGTCCACCATGTGCATGGTGGTCCCCACCAGCCCCAGCTCCACCACCGGGCAGAGCGCGCGGATGAAGCGGGCGTCGGAGGTGCCGCCGGAGGTGGACAGCTCGGCCCGGCGGCCGGTGGCCTCCTCGGCCGCGGCGCCGACCAGGTCCACGAAGGCGCTGGGCTCGGTGTAGAAGGCCTC
The DNA here is from genome assembly GCA_964249945.1 of uncultured Caulobacteraceae bacterium. Taxonomy (GTDB): domain Bacteria; phylum Pseudomonadota; class Alphaproteobacteria; order Caulobacterales; family Caulobacteraceae; genus CAHJWH01. The sequence goes on from CAXUEN010000243.1 coordinate 4,377, forward strand.
ACCGGACATCTTGATGTCCAACGCCACAGTCCCGGCGAAGCTCGCCTC
>CAXUEN010000244.1:0-4419 GCA_964249945.1 uncultured Caulobacteraceae bacterium
TGCGCATGCTGGTCAGCCGCACCCGCCCGGCCGCCGAGGCGGTCGCGGTGGCCGAGGCGCTCGGGGCCGAGCTGGTTCCTATGGGCTCGGCCGGAGCCAAGGCGATGGCCGTGGTGCGCGGCGAGGCGGACGTCTACCTTCACACCGGCGGCCAGTACGAGTGGGACAACTGCGCGCCGGTGGCGGTGGCCGAGGCGGCGGGCCTGCACGCCTCCCGCAGCGACGGCTCCCCGCTCGTCTACAACCGCGAGAACCCCTACCTCCCCGACCTGCTCATCTGCAGCAAGGCGATCGCGCCCCGCATCCTGGGCCTCGTGTCGGGCGCCAGCGCCGCCGCCTGACCGACATGGCTTCGTTTATCGCAGATGAAGGGGAGGCGGCGCCAATTGCTACGCGCTGGCGGCTGCTGGCGCTGCTGGCGGGCGTCTACGCGCTGCACCTGATGGACCGGCAACTGGTCTCCATCGTGCTGGAGCCGCTGCGCCACGAGTTCAAGCTGACGGACACCCAGCTCGGCATCCTGAGCGGCCTGGCCTACAGCGCCGCCACCGTGGTCGCCGGCGTCCCCGCCGGCATGCTCGCCGACCGCTACGCCCGCAAGAAAGTGCTGATCTCCGCCCTGGTGCTGTGGAGCGGGGTCACGGCCACCTGCGGGGCCGCCACGAGCTATGCGACGCTACTGCTGGCGCGCACCGGGCTCGGCTTCGCGGAGGCGGGCGGGCCGCCGGCCGCGCTGTCCATGATCGCCGACGCCTTCCCGGCCAGTTCGCGCGGCAAGGCGGCCGGCTACTTCTACGCCGCAGGCGGCGTCGGCACGATCGTCAGCTTTACCGCCGGGGCGGCGATCACGGCCACCTGGGGCTGGAGGGCGACCTTCGCCTGCGCCGCCCTGCCCGGCCTCGCGCTCGCGGTCGTCCTGGCGCTGAGATTGCGCGAGCCGCCCCGTCGCCGGGCGGCGGCGGCCGGAACGCCGGGCGTTCCGACGGGACGGGTCGACCCCGCGCTCGTCCTCGTCATCGCCGGCATAGCCCTGCTGGCGACGGGACCGTCGGCGGTCGGCGCCTGGGGCGCGTCGCTCCTCATCCGCGACCACCATCTGGACATCCGCATCGCCGGGCTGATCCTGGCCGCTTCGGCGGGCGTGCTCACGCCGATGGGCCAGCTCGTGGGCGGCAACCTGGCCGGCCGCCTCGCGCGAAGACGTCCGGGGAGCGAGATCTTCCTCGCCGCCTTCGCGAGCACGGTTGGTGCGGTCGTGGTCGCGGGGTGCTTCGCCTCGACGGCGCTGCCGCTGGCCGTGGTCGGCGTCGCGTTCGGCATGCTCGTGATGTCGGTCTTCGTCGGACCGTCCTACGGGCTCCTGATGACGCTCGCGCCCGATCGGGCGCGAGCGACCCTGCTGGCCACCGCCTCGACCCTCGGCAACCTGGCCGGCTATGGCGGCGGCCCCTTGCTGGTGGGCTATCTCTCCGACCGCATCGGCGGACGCTGGGCGCTCTCCACCGCCCTGCCCATCGCCATGGTCCTGCCGTTGGTCGGCGCCGTGTTGATGCTGGTCCTCGCCGCGAGGCTCACCTCGGTAGCAGGCTCGCGCAGACTGGAGCCCGGCTAGGCCGAGGTATGCCGGCGGATCGCCGCTTGCATATCCGCTCATCCCGGCGAATGCCGGGATGAGCGGGAATTGTGTAGCGCCGCCGCGGCGCCCGATCCGGTGTAGGTCAGACCGCCTCGAAGATCGTCATGCCTGAGCCGACCGGGTCCAGCGCGGGCGAGATCGCCATCTGCCCGGACTGCAGCCGCTTGCCGAGTTCGGCCAGCACGCTGACCGGATCGTCGGCCTCGATCTCGTAGATGGCCAGGTTCGGAACCGGCGGCGGGTTTGGGGAAGCCGGATGCACCACGAAGCGCTTGCCTGAGACCACGCCTGGCACCGCGCAAACGTCCTTCAGGTGCACCGCGTCGTACCAAGTGTCGAACTCGGCCTGCTGTCCCTCGCGCACGCCGCTGGTCGCCAGCAGCAGATACTTGCCCATCGCTCTTCTCCTATCCTCTTCGTTCGCCAGGAAGATCAGGCCCGTCCCGCCCGGACCAGCAGCTCTTGCACGCGCCCGCGCAGCATCCGCGCGCGATCCAGGTGCGACATGCCCCGGGCGGCCAGCGTCCTGAGCGGCGTCTCAACTCCGATCGGCGCATCCCTGGGCAGCGCCGCCAGGAACTCGACCACGGGGAACTCGCCCTCGCCGGGGACCTGCCGTTCGAACATGCAGGCGTCTTCGTACGCGTCCGGCGTCAAGCGGGCCGCCCCGTCGCACACCTGCGCGCACAGGAAGAGCGACGGGTCCACACGCGCCACGTCCTGCGGCCCCTCGCCGGCCTTTGTCAGATGCAGCAGGTCGACCACGATCCCCACCCGCTCGCCCGACCGGGCGATGTAGTCGGCCGCCTCGGCGAGCGACTTGATCGCCGAAATCTCGGTGAATTCCATCACCAGCGGCAGGCCCGCCCGCCGCGCCATCTCGGCGGCGCGGGCGAAGCTGTCGGCGGCGCGCGACGCGTCCGGATCGAAGATCAGCGTCACGCCCCGCTGGGCGCCGAGATGCAGCGCCAGCTCGATCAGCCCCGCATAGGCGTCCCAGTCCATGCCCGGCGTGATGATAAGGCCGTCGAGGTTGTTCACGGCGACGCCGCGGTCCCGCAGCCGCACGACCATGGCCTCGGTTTCGGGATCGCTGACGGCGAGGCGGTGGGAGGCCAGCACGCCGGGCCCGCCCACGACCGGGCTCACGGCGTCGTAGCCGGCGTCCGCGGCGATATCGACGAACTCCGTGGGCGAGACGCCGATCACGGTCAGCTGGTCCAGCGAGATGACGGGCATGCTTGTCTCCTGCGCCGGCAGATCAGGCCGCCATGGCGCGGTCGGTGGCGCGAAGGGCGTCGAGCACCTCGGCGCAGGCGAGCCCGTCGTGGAAGTCCGGCGCGACCTGGCGCCCCTCGCTCACCGCGTCGCGCACCTTTGCGAGCCAGAGGCCGAGGCCGGGCTGGTGCGGATCCTCTTCAGGCGGGAACTGGAAGCGCTCGGCCTCGCGGCCGGCGACGAGGACGACCATCTCCGAGGTGTCGGTGACCTGGATCGCGCCTTCGCTGCCGAAGACGGTCAGGATCGACGGCACGGCGACCGCCGCCGCATAGCCGGTGTCCAGTGTCGCGGTGAAGCCGCTCGCCATGCGGAACCAGGCGGTGAAGGCGTCCTCCGCGGTGCTGGCGTGCATCGCCTGGCTCGCCTTGTCGCGGTCGCGCCGCATCGTCACCTCGGTGCGGAGCTGTCCCCCGGTCGCCACGATGTCGCCGAACAGCCAGCGCAGTGTGTCCACCGCATGGCTGCCGAAGGCGCCGATCCAGCCGCCCCGGCCCTTCTCGAACAGCCAACGGTGGCGAAGCTTGCGGCCGCCCGCGTTGAACGCCGTCCAGCTCAGGTGCTGGGGCGTCCCGATGGCGCCGCCGTCCAGCAGCGCCTTCAGCTTCAGCCGCATCGGATCGCTGCGGAACTCGAAGTTGAGGAAGTGCAGCACGCCGGCCCGGGTGGCGAGGTCGCGCATCTCGCGCGCCTCGTCCGCATTGGCCCCGAAGGGCTTGTCGCACAAGACGTTGCGGCCGTGCTCGACGGCGAGCCTGACATGGCCGAGGTGCAGGAACGGCGCGGAGTGGACCGAGACGAGGTCGCAGGGGCCAGCGATCGCCGCGCGCAGGGCCTCGGCGTCCCGGGGCGACACGACCGTCACCTCGCAGCCGAGGTCCCGCCAGATCGGCGCGACGCAGTGCTGGCCGAAGCCCGTGCCGATCACCACGATGCGAAGCGTCATCCGGCCTCTCTCTTCCGTCTGCCGCCTGTGATCTTAGCCAATCGTCACGTGCACCTTGGTCTGGTCGTTGGGCCCGCGTAGCGCCTCGAACCGCGCCGGCAGTTCGTCCAGCCCGATCGTGGAGGTGACCATGACCTTCGGGTCGACCACGCCAGCCAGCATCACATCGGCGACGTGGCGGAACTCGCCCGGCGAGTAGGCGAGCGGGAAGCTGATCCGCACCTGCTTGAACGCCGCGATCCCGGGGATCACCGGATCGGGCGAGGTGCAGAAGCCCAGGGACAGCACCTGTCCGAAGGTCTTCACGTGGCTGATCGCCTGGCCCAGCATCCCCACCGCACCGGCGCATTCCAGCACGATCTCCGGCTGGCCGCCCAGCGCCTCGATCACGCGCTCGACCTCGCCTTCCCCGGTCTGGACGAAAGCGTCGGCCCCCATCTCCAGCGCCATCGCCTCCCGCGTCATGGAGCGCGAGGCGGCGACGACCCGCCCCGCCCCCAGCCGCTTCGCCCAGAAGATCGCCGCCAGCCCCACCGAGCCGGCGCCGAGCACCAGCACC
>CAXUEN010000245.1:0-4409 GCA_964249945.1 uncultured Caulobacteraceae bacterium
TCGTAGCGGCCGCCCGCCGCCACCGGGCGGTCGTAGCCAAGCTCCAGGCTTCGGACCTCGAACAGCATGCCGTCGTAGTAGCCGAAGGCGCGCATGAAGCCGGTGGAGAAGACCATCGCCCACTCCGGCACGCCGGCCGCCGACAGGCCGCGCAGCCGCCGCACCCAGGGCTGGAGCTGGGTGCCGAACTCCACCCTGGCTTCGTAGGCGAGGGTCTCGATGCGGTCGAAGGCCTCGCGGGGCGGCGCGATGATGTCGCGGTAGCGGGAGATCGGCTCGGCCTCGGCAGGACGGAGGCGGCCGGCCGAGGCCTGCGCGGCTCGGCCTCGGCCCGGGCGCAGAGGCGGTGCGCGATCTCCGCCGGAGACCGCCCGCCCACCGGCGAGATGCCGGCGAGCTTCCACAGCTCCTCCAGCACGCCGGCGGCCTCGCCCTCCGGCAGGCCGCTCAGCAGTTCGGGCAGCCGCTCGCCGGTGCGCGGCGCCGGGCCGGACTGGGTTCGGGACAGTTCGCGCTGGAGGCTGCGCCCGCTGGCGTAGGCGCTGACCAGCCGCGCGCGAAGGGCCTGCGGCAGGTCCAGGGCGGTGAGGAAGGCGTCGAACAGGGCCACGTCGCCGAGCACCAGCCCCAGGTCGTTGCGTCCGCCGGCCTGCGAGGCGGTCCAGGCGAGGGCCGCGATCTCCACGTCCTGCGCGACCTTGTCGTCGCTGGAGCCATAGACCTCGGCCCCGATCTGCAGGAACTCGGCGGGGCGGCCGCTGCCGCGGGGCGCGGTGCGGAAAGCCTTGCCCTCATAGAGGTAACGGCCCTCGACCGCACCGCTCTCGATGTGCGCGGTGGCGATGGGGATGGTGAAGTCGGGGCGAAGGCAGAGCTCCCCCGCGCCCTCGCCCTGCACGGCGAACAGGCGCGCGCGCATGGCCTCGCCCGCGAGGTCGAGCAGCAGGGAAAGCGGCTGCAGCACGGCCGCGTCGCTCCAGACCCCGCCGAACGCCACGAAGGGGGCGCGGATAGCCTCCAGCCGATCGGGCGCGAGGGGACGCTCCACCAGCACGGATTTCAGCCTTCCAGGATGCGGCGGAGGTGGGCCACGAGATCGCCGCGGGGCACGACCGCCTGGCCCGGGCGCTCGCTCTTCCATGCCTTGTTGTCGGAGACCTGGCCAGCCAGTTCCCGCCCGAGGTCCAGGTCCTTGACCGTCACCGTCCCCGCTGCGAGCTCGTCGTCGCCGACGATGACGGCGGCGGGCGACAGGCGGCGGTCGGCGTACTTCATCTGGGCCTTCATGCCGGAAGCGCCCAGATAGACCTCGGCGGCGATCCCGGCTGCGCGGAGTTCGCCCGCGATGGCGAAGTAGTCCGCCATCCGCTCCTGGCTGAAGGCGATCACCACCACCGGGCCGCGCGCAGCCGAGCCCGGCTCGCGCCCCGCCGCGCGGAGCGCCGCCACCAGCCGGCTGACGCCGAAGGAGAAGCCGGTGGCCGGCACGCTCTCGCCGGTGAACCGCGCCACCAGGTCGTCATAGCGGCCGCCGCCGCCGATGGAGCCGAAGCGGATGAGCCGTCCCTGCTCGTCAAAGGTGTCGAGCAGCAGGTCGGCCTCGAACACGCAGCCGGTATAGTATTCAAGCCCCCGCACGATGGTGGAGTCGAAGGCGGCCTGGGTCTCGGGCACACCCAGGCTGTCGAGGGCGGCGCTGATGCGGTGCAACTCCTCCAGCCCCTGGTCGCCGGACGCCGAGCCGCCGATGGCGTCGGCGATTCGCCCGAGCGTGCCCAGGCGGCTGCCGCTCACCGGACTGGTGACGAAGGCCAGGACTCGTTCGCTGGCCGCAGCGGGCAGCCCCGCACCCCGCGTGAAGTCGCCGCTCTCGTCGCGCCGGCCTTCGCCCAGCAGTTCACGTACGCCGTCGGAGCCCAGCCGGTCCAGCTTGTCTACCGCGCGCAGCACGACGAGCTTCTGAGCCGGCTCCCTCACGCCAATGGCCTCAAGCAGGCCGTTCAGGAGCTTGCGGGTGTTGATCTTGATGACCGCAGCCCCGCAAGGCAGCCCCGCCGCCTCCAGTCCCGCCGCGGCCATGGCAATGATCTCCGCGTCCGCCTCCGGCCGGGCGGAGCCCACCGTGTCGGCGTCGCACTGGATGAATTCGCGATACCGCCCGGGACCGGGCTTCTCGTTGCGCCACACCGTCCCAAACGCGTAGCGCCGGAAGGGCTTGGGCAGGGTCTCCTTATTCTGGGCGTAGAAGCGCGCCAGCGGGGCGGTCAGGTCGTAGCGCAGCGCCATCCACTGCTCGTCGTCGTCCTGCAGGGCGAACACGCCCTCGTTGGGCCGGTCGCTGTCGGGCAGGAACTTGCCCAGCGCGTCGGCATATTCAAACGCCGGAGTCTCCAGCGCCTCGAACCCGAACCGCTCGTAGACCTTGGCCACCGCCAGCAGGATGGTGCGTTCGGCGCGCAGGTCGCGGGCGCGCCGGTCCTGGAAGCCGCGCGGGCTGCGGGCCTGGGGCCGGAAGGCAGGGACGTCGGACATGGCGGCTGAGGCTCGGCTGAAGCCGCGCGTGCCTATCCGATCAACTGCCGGGCGGCAAGGAAGCGTGGGCCGCCACCAGCCGCTTGGGCGCCACCTCGGCCCAGCTGGCGCGGACCAGTTCGCCCAGCTCATCAGGCTCGACCGCCTCGAGCGCCACGTAGCAGGAGACGATCTTGCCCCAGACGCAAGGCGTGAACGCCTCGGGCCGGACCTCCCAGAGCAGCTCCCGACGGCCCTTGGGCAGTCTAAGGATCGCCTTGGTCCCCTCCCGCACGGCGATCTGGGCGAAGATCTTGCCCTTCACCCGGAACGACGGCGCGCCGAAATGGTCCATCTCCTCCGCGTCGGGCAGGACCAGGGCGGCGGCGCGCAAGTCGTCGGGCGTGGACCCCACCGCCGCCTCCGCGCCTATTGCGCCCCGCTGTCGGCGGCCGGCCAAGCGTCCGAGAACTTCGGCCGGTGACGGTCTTCGATGTCGGCCTCGTCGATCTCGTAGACCTCGAACTTGTCAGGGTAGAAGGCCAGCATGTCCTTGATCTGCTCCATGGCCGGATAGGGGGTCTCGTAGCTCCAGACCGCGTTCTCCAGCATGTCGCCGTTCATGTAGAAGGTGAAGTAGCTGGCCTCGCCCTTGTAGGGGCATTCGGTGTGGTGGGTGGTCTTGGAGATGAAGCCGGTCTCCACGTCGGCGCGGGGGAAGTAGTGCACCGGCGGGTAGTCCGCCTCCTGCAGGGTCAGCACGTTCTTGCTGGCGGCGATGACGTGGTCCTGGAAGCGCACCCGGACTTGGCGCGCGTTGGGGGTGATGGTGATGGGATGATCGGGACCGGGGGTCTTCATCAGCGGGCGCCTCTTGGGGTTCGGGGTCCAAACGCCTCAGGCGGAGCGGTGTTTCCGCAGGTCTTCTTCTCCCCTGCGCAGCGGGGGAGGTGGCGGCGAAGCCGTCGGAGGGGGCGTCGCCGCGGTCACCGCCTGCCGACCTCCCTTCATCCACCGACCGGGCCAACTTGGCGCCCGAGGACGTCCCCTCCGTCACGGCGCAGGTTGCGCCGCGCCACCTCCCCCGCTGCGCAGGGGAGGAGAAGAGGCCCGGCTTGTCCGAAAGCGGAACGCATGGTCTGTTCGCCGCCGCGGATGGCCGCGGCCGGAGAGTGAGACCGCGTGAACATCGTCCTCGTCGCCGGCCTGCTGATCACGATCCTGACCGCCATCCCGGTGCTGATGCAGCTCAGGGGCCACCCGCGGGGCCTGTTCGTCCTTTTCTTCGCCGAGATGTGGGAGCGGTTCTCCTATTACGGCATGCGGGCCCTGCTGATCTACTACCTGACCCAGCATTTCCTGTTCGAGGACAAGGCCGCCGCCAGCGAATACGGCGCCTATACGACCCTGATCTACCTGATGCCGATCGTGGGCGGCGTGCTGGCCGACCAGTACCTGGGCACCCGCAAGGCGATCACCTTCGGCGCCCTGCTGCTCACCATCGGCCAACTCGGGCTGGCCATCCAGGGACCGGCGGCCCAGCAGGTGCTGACCTACCAGGGCCACGACTACGTCTTCCAGGCGAGCGGCCGTGGCGACGCCCGCCACGTGGCGCTGAAGGTCGGGAACGCCGCCTACGACTTCGCCTCCACGGCCGATGGCGGGCTGGCGCTGAAGGGCCTGCCGGCGACTGCGCCCCTGCCCCCGGCCCTGCCCAAGGGCGGCTACACCCTGTCGGTGCAGAAGCGGCCGGCGCTGTTCGCCAACATCCTCTATCTGGCGCTCTCTTTGATCATCATGGGGGTCGGCTATCTGAAGGCCAACATCACCTCCATCGTCGGCCAGCTCTATCCGGCCCACGACCTCCGGCGGGATGCGGGCTTCACCCTCTACTATTA
>CAXUEN010000246.1:0-4408 GCA_964249945.1 uncultured Caulobacteraceae bacterium
GGGTGTGGCCGAAGCCCTTGCGGGTCGGCGGGGTGACCGGCGGCCCGTCGTGTTCGTCACAGCTCAGCTTGACGGCAGGCTCCTCGCTGGCCAGCAGCAGCCAGCGCACGTCCACCCGCCCCCCGGCATCGCTGAGCGCGCCGTACTTGGCGGCGTTGGTGGCCAGCTCGTGCAGCATCAGGGTCAGCGCCAGGGCCGCCTTGGGGCTGAGCTTCAGGTCCTCGCCCTCGATGCGGATGCTGGGCTCGCCGGGGCGGCGGAAGGGGTTCAGGGCCTGTTCCACCACGGTGCGCAGCTCCGTGTCGCCCCAGTTGGCCTCGAAGATCAGGCTGTGGGCCCGGGACAGGGCCTCCAGCCGGGGGGTGAAGGCGCGGTCGAACACCTCCAGGCTCGAACTCTGGCGCAGCGTCAGCCGGGCGATGGCGGCCACGGTGGCCAGCGTGTTCTTCACCCGATGGCTGAGCTCGGCCACCAGCAGGCTCATCCGCTCCTCGGCCCGGCGGCGCTCGCGGCGCTCGTGCGCCTCGGCCAGGGCGCGCTTCACCGCCGACGGCAAGCGCTCCAGCCGCTGCTTCAGCACGTAGTCGGTGGCGCCCTCCTTCAGCGACTCGATGGCGAACTCCTCGCCCACCACGCCGGAGACGAAGATGAACGGGGCCTCGGGCGCGAGCGTCCGCGCCAGCTCCAGCGCCTCCACCCCGTTGAAGTCGGGCAGGGAGAAGTCCGACAGGATCAGGTCGAACCCGCCCTCCTGCAGCGCCTGGGCGTAGGGCGCCCGCGCCGACACCCGCTGATAGTCGACGTCCATCTCGGAGCGGGCGAGTTCGCGCTCCACCAGGGCGGCGTCGAGGTCGCTGTCCTCGAGCATAAGGATATAGACGCGCCCCACCACGGCGCTCAAGGCCGTCCGCGTCCCGGCGGCGGCTCGTTCAGCACCGCCCAGAACACGCCCAGGTCCTCGATGGCGGAGAAGAAGGCCTTGAACTCCACCGGCTTCACCACGAAGGCGTTCACGCCCAGCTCGTAGCTGCGGACCAAGTCGCGCTCCTCCTTGGAGGAGGTCAGCATCACCACCGGGATGTGGCGCAGCATCGGGTCCTTCTTCACCCGCTCCAGCACCTCCAGCCCGTCCAGCTTGGGCAGCTTGAGGTCGAGCAGCACCACGGCGGGGTCGCCCGCGGCCCGGCCGGCGTAGACGCCCCGGCGGTAGAGGAAGTCCAGGCCCTCGGCGCCGTCGCGGGTGACCACGACCTCGTTGGCGAGCTTGCACTTGGCGAGCGCCGCCAGGGTCAGCTCCACGTCCTCGCGGCTGTCCTCGATCAGCAGGATGGGGCGGAGATCAGCCAAGAGGCGCTTCGTCCTTCAGGTCCGGCAGGGCGAAGTGGAAGGCGGCGCCGCGATCCAGCGCGCCTTCGGCCCAGATGCGCCCACCGTGACGCTCCACCACCCGTTGCGCAATGGCCAAGCCGATCCCGGTACCCTCGAACTCCTCGGGGCGGTGCAGGCGCTGGAACACGCCGAATAGCTTGGGGGCGTAGGCCATGTCGAAGCCGACGCCGTTGTCCTGGACGGTGTAGACGGTCTCCTCCGACCTGTGCTCGGCGAACACGTCGATCCGGGCCCGAGGGCGGGGGCGGCTGTACTTGGCGGCGTTGGAGATCAGGTTGAGCAGGGTCTGGCGCAGCATGGCCGCGTCGCCGAAGGCCGGCGGCAGCTCCCCGATGCGCCACTCGATCTCGCGCCCCTCCAGGTCCGGCTCCAGGGAGCGGCGCGCCTCGGCCACCAGCTTGTTCATGTCCACCCGGCCGGTGGAGAGCGTCGCGCGCCCGACCTTGGAGAACTGCAGCAGGTCGTCCACCAGACGCGCGGCCGAGATGGCGCTGTCGCGGATGCTGCGGACATAGCGGCTGGAGGTGGGGTCGAGCTTGTCCTCCCGCTCCTGCAGCAGCTCAGCATAGCCGACGATGTGGCGGAAGGGGGCGCGCAGGTCGTGGCTGATGGAGTAGGAGAAGGCTTCCAGCTCCCGGTTCGACCGCTGCAGCTCGCCGGCCAGCTCCGCCCGCTCCTCGGCCTGGCGCAGCACCACGTTGAGGATGGCGTTGCGGAAGCTGCGGGCGGTCTCCACCACCGCAGGCTCCCAGGGGGTGGCGCGGCCGTGCACCTTCTCCCTCCACTGCTCGAAGGACTTGCGGGGGTGCAAGCGGCCGGTGTCGGTCTCCACCGCCTTCTTCGGGTCGCCGCCCCAGCTCACCTCCTGCACCACCTCGGGCCGGAACCAGAGCACGTAGCTCGGGTGCAGCTGGGAGGTGCGGATGGCCAGCACGCCGCTGGCCAGGTCCACGTAGGCCTCGGCCGGCGGGAAGCGCTCGGAGAGGGCGAAGGTGGAATAGACCTCCGCCTGCTCGTTGCGGTTCAGCCAGTCGACCAAGGCCAGGATCTGGGTCCGGTCGGGGGTGAGGCCCGCCGTGGTGACGTCGCCGTCCACCACCGCCGCCGCGCCCGTCGCGCCAGCCAGGGCCAGCCAGGCGGAGGGCCGACGCGCCAGGCCGTTGGCGAACTGGCGCTCCCGGGCCATGCGGGCGATCAGCTCGCCCTGGATAGCGGCCAGCTCCACCTGCTGCGCGGCGCGGGCGGTGCGCTCCAGGGCGCTGATCTGCAGGGCCACGACCTGGGCCAGGAAATCGCAGGCGTTGCGCACTTGCAGCGCCACCAGGCGCGGCGTCGCATGGTGGCAGGAGACCAGCCCCCACAGCCGCCCGTCCACCAGGATGGACACCGACATGGACGAGAGGGTGCCCATGTTGCGCATGTATTCCAGGTGCACCGGCGAGACGCTGCGCAGCACCGAGGCGCTGAGGTCCAGCGGCTGGGTCTGGCGCCGGTCGGCGGCGGCGATGGGCACGGCCGCATAGTCGGCGTCCGGGATGATGCGCACGCGGTTCAGCCGGTAGAGCTCCCGCGCCTGGGCGGGAATGTCGGAGGCGGGGAAACGCAGGCCGAGATAGTTGGGCAGCGTCCCGTCGCCGTCCTGGGCGACCACCACGCCGTCCCAGTCCTCGGTGAAGCGGTAGACCATCACCCGGTTGAAGCCGGTGATCTGGCGGATCTGAGCGGTGACCAGGGCGCAGAGGGTGGCGATCTCGTCGGCCTGGCCGAGCTGCTCCAGGTCGGCCTGGACCCGGGCCTGGAGGCGGCCCGCGGCGTGGAAGTCCAGGTTGCCGACCTCGAACTCCAGCAGCGCGCCGCCGCTACGGGTGCGCTGGGCGAGGGCTGTGGCGCGGCGGCCGTCGGCGATCGGGCCGGCGGAGAGCAGGATGCGCTCGCCCCCGTCCAGCCAGGCCTGGACCAGGCCGAGCAGCTCGCTCCAGCCGGAGGGCAGCGCCTCGTGCAGTCCAGGCCCCGTCAGCGGGTCCACCGTCAGGCCGAGCCAGGCCTGCGCGTTGGCGCTGGCCCGCACCACCCGCAGCTCGCTATCCAGCTCCAGCAGGGCGCCGTGCGGCTGGATGGCGCCGGAGAGGTGGATCGGCTCGCGGTCGCAGGCCGCGATGTCGCCATGCGCGGGTGCGGGCGAGGCGTCCGACAGGTCCAGGTCGCTCAAGCTGCGGCTTCCATCGCGGGCGCCACGCCGGACTGCAGGGTGCGGAAGGTCGCACGCGCACCTTCGCAGACGCGGTCGGCCTCCAGGGTGGGGGCCGCGGCCTGGAGCGCCGCGCGGAAGCCCGCCCACATCTCGCCCGTGCGGCCGCCATAGGGGTTGAAGTAGGCCAGGCCCTCCGCCGGCGCCCAAGAGGTCTGGCGCAGGGCCTTGGAGATCACTTGCCCGCCCAGCGTGGAGCCCTCAAGCACGTAGAACGAACCCCAAGCGGCCGATCGCGTGGCCATAAAACCGAGATCGGGCGGGGCGGGCGGCCCCTCCGTCTCGCCCAGCGCCTGCAGGTCCCGTTCGATCAGCGCGGCCTTGGCTCGGGGCGCCACCAGCTCCGCGTCGCCGATCAGGACGGCCATCTTCGGGCTCCACGCCCTGTGGAAGGCGAGGAAGGCCCGAAGCACCTGCACGAAGCGCTCGCGCCGGAGCGGCGGCCGCATCAGCGCCAGCGCGTCTTCCAGCGCCACGTGCGCGTCGCGGGTGTGCGACCGCAGCTGGTCGAGCAAGGGCGGACTAACGCTTACGCCAGCACCATTCGAGAGCATGCGCCTCCCTAAGCCTTTCGCCAGGACTTGACCACTGTGAGCCGCCGGGACGATCGGCGCTTCTTTTCGCGGTCGCAACATCTCTAACATTGCGCCACGGACGCCCCTGGCCTAGCACCCGCACGGCCCGGCGGCCCTACCGTGGGCGGAGATATTGAATGCGTGCGATCACGCTGATGGCTGCGATCTGCGTCGGCGTCGCCGGATGCGCCAAGAC
>CAXUEN010000247.1:0-1761 GCA_964249945.1 uncultured Caulobacteraceae bacterium
CTCCACGTGGAAGCCGCAGGAGTCCGGGCCGCGATGGTGCAGGGCTGCGGCCAGCCGGTCCAGGAGGGCGCGCTCGACGGCCGCGCCGTTCCGCATGATGATCCCGGCGATCCCGCACATGGGCTGCTGACGGCCTCGGCTGGCGCCGCGGCGGCGCGGCCCGCGCGGCTGTACCGGCGGCGCGCCGGCTTGCCAAGCTCGCTCGCCAGGCCGGCCGGGTGGGTGGGGCGATCCGTGCGGGCGGCCCTCCACATTCCGCAGCGATGCTCTAGGCTGGCGCCTGCAACCGCTTCGGAGTTCCAGCTTTGACCGCCCCTTCGCCTGAGGCGTCCGCCCAGGCGGCATCCGCCCAGGCCACGCCGCCCTTCACCTTCGAGGCGACGCGGGCGCCGCACTGGTTTGGCGTGCTGATGATCGTGCTGTTCGCCCTGCTGATGCCGGTGGGCTATCTGGGCGACGAGGGCGAGGCGCTGGTCACCGCCATCGGCGGCGCGGCGGCCCTGAGCTTCGTGCTGCGGCGCCGCCCCCCGCCTATCGGCGTGGTGATCCTGACCCTGCTGACCGCCTGGGCGGTGGCGAGCTTCGCCTGGAGCCCGCTGGCTCCGCTGCAGGCCCATCCCCACACCTACAACCAGCTGCAGGCCCTGACCGCGCCGAAGCTGGTGTTCCAGCTGGTGTTCGACTGCGCCTTCGTCTCCGGCGCCCTGAAGCTCGCCGCCGGCCAGCGGGTGCGGGCCATGACCTGGCTCGGCTGGACGCTCTGGGCCGCGGTGGTGTTGCTGATGCTGGACGGGCTGGTCCAGGGCCAGATCACCGGGGCGCTGGGCGCCATGTCCGGTAAGCCGGTGACGCCCGACATCGCCAAGCGGGACGCGGCGCGGGGCTGCTATGCGGTGGCGCTGATGTTCTGGCCCGTGGCCCTGTCCACTTGGCGCAGGGTCCCGACGGCCGTGCCGGTGGTGGTGGGCGTCCTGATCGCGGCCAGTTCGCTGCTGCTGGGCGTAGACGCGCCGGCCGTGGCTATGGGGCTGTCGCTGCTGGTCTTCGCCGGCGTGCGGGCGAGCGCGCGGCTGGGCGCCTGGGCCTGCGCGGTCGGAGCTGTGATCTACGTGCTCGCGGCGCCGCTGGTCTTCCTGCCGCACGGGGCGGCCGCGCCGCCCGACCTGCCGAGCGACGTGGGCAAGCTGTCCTGGCACGTTCGACTGGACATCTGGCGCTTCGCCTCGCGCCTGATCGCCCACCGGCCGCTCCTGGGCTATGGGCTGGACTCCAGCCGCGCCTTCGAGCCGAACATCCCCATGCATCCCCACGACGCCGCGCTGCAGCTGTGGCTGGAGCTGGGCGCACCGGGCGCCCTGCTGGGGGCGCTTTTCTTCGGCTGGCTGTTCTACAAGGTGGCGCGGCTGGCCAGGGCGGACCCGGCCTGGGCGGCGGTCGCCTGCGCCACCGGCTCGGTCTACCTGCTGATCGGGGCGATCAGCTTCGGCATATGGCAGGAGTGGTGGCTGGCGCTGGGCGCCGCGGCCGTCGCCGCCTGTGGCATGCTGCTCCAGGTCCGCCGCGAGGCCGCGACGGTGGAGCTGCCGCCGGACGGACTGGTGGCGCTGTAGGCCGGGGCCCCTGCCCGGCGTTGACCCCACCGTGCGGGGCCCCTATCGCCAGCCCATGCTGACCGGCCTGTCCTCCCTCGCCCACGACGCGCGCAGCTGGCCGTTCGAGCAGGCGCGCCTGCTGCTCGCCCGGGTGCTGCGCCTGCGCCTG
>CAXUEN010000247.1:1771-3497 GCA_964249945.1 uncultured Caulobacteraceae bacterium
GGCGGATAGGTGCCGCTGCGGTCGATGAAGTCGCGCGTCTGATCGAGCGGCTGGAGCGGCGCCACCCACGCGACGTCCCGGCGCGTGATCATCTCGCGCGACGTGCCGCTCTTCGTCTTCGCGACGACGACCGCCACGAGGCCACCCGCCTCATTGCCGATGGCGGGGCCGTTTCGGCCGTGGCCGCCCTCCCCGCGCTCGCCGCCACTCCCGTGCGGCTGGAGACCGGCTATGGCCCCTCAGGCCTCCCGCACCTCGGCACCTTCCAGGAGGTGCTGCGCACGACCATGGTGCGCAACGCTTTCCGCGCTCTGACCGAAGACGCCGTCCCCACCGAGCTGATCTGCTTCAGCGACGACATGGACGGGTTGCGCAAGGCGCCCCCCAACGTGCCTCACCAGGACTGGCTGGCGCAGGACATGGGCAAGCCGCTCACCGCCGTCCGGGACCCTTTCGGCGAGCACGACAGCTTCGGCGGCCACAACAACGCGCGCCTCCGCGGCTTCCTCGACCACTTCGGCTTCGAGTACCGGTTCCAGTCCTCAACCGAGGCCTACCGCTCGGGGATGTTCGACGACAAGCTGCGCTTGGCGCTTGAACGGTTCGACGCCATCCAGGCGGTGATGCTGCCCACCCTCGGCCCCGACCGGCGCGCGACCTACTCGCCCTTCCTGCCGATCAGCCCCACGACCGGCCGGGTGCTGCAGGTCCCCACCCTCGAGCGCGACGCGGCGCGCGGAACTATCGTGTTCGAGGACGAGGACGGGGTGCGGACAGAGGTCCCGGTCACCGGCGGCCACGTCAAGCTGCAGTGGAAGCCGGACTGGGCCATGCGCTGGGCGGCGCTGGGGATCGACTACGAGATGAGCGGCAAGGACCTGATTGACTCGGTGAAGGTCTCCACCCGCCTCTGCAAGGTGCTGGACGGCGTCCCCCCGGACGGCTTCACCTACGAGCTGTTCCTGGACGCTGAGGGCGCCAAAATCTCCAAGTCCAAGGGCAACGGCCTGAGCCTTGAGGAGTGGCTGCGCTACGGCCCGTCCGAGAGCCTGGCCTTCTACCTGTTCCAGTCGCCCAAGGCCGCCAAGCGGCTGTACTTCGACGTCATCCCCCGCGCCGTCGACGAGTACCTGCAGAGCCTGGACGCCTATGCCGGCCAGCCGCCTGCCAAGCAGATCGACAGTCCGGTGTGGCATGTGCACGACGGCGCGCCGCAGCCGCCGTCCCCGGTCAGCTTCGGCCTGCTGCTGAACCTCGTTTCCGCCTCCGGCGCCTCGGACAAGGCGATCCTGTGGGGTTTCATCGGCAAGTACAGCCCGGGCGTGACGCCGCAGAGCCATCCCATGGTGGACCGCATGGCGGACGGGGCGCTGCACTACTACGAGGACTTCGTGCGGCCGAACAAACGCTTCCGGGCGCCGGACGCCCGTGAGCGTACGGCGATGGAGGACCTCATCGCCCGCTTCCGTGCGCTGCCGCGCGAGGTGGACGGGGAGGCGATCCAGTTCGAGGTCTACGAGGCGGGCAAGGCCGCGGGCTTCGACCCGCTCCGCTCATGGTTCGCCGCGCTGTACGAGGTGCTGCTGGGCCAGTCGCAGGGCCCGAGATTCGGCTCCTTCGCCGCCATCTTCGGCCTGGAGCGCACGATCAGCCTGATCGAGGACGCCCTGGCCGGACAACTGGCGTGGGGGCGCCCCACCAAGAGCGGTGGGGCGGGGGGGCGGCG
>CAXUEN010000247.1:3507-4402 GCA_964249945.1 uncultured Caulobacteraceae bacterium
GCTCCCTCCCCCTTGAGGGGAGGGAGCGACGCCAGCCTTCACCGCTACCGCGCCCCCAGCTCCTGCGTCAGGAAGGCCACCGTGGCCCGGTCCGCCTCGAGCCAGCTGGCGTAGCGCAGGAAGCCGTGGATCTCGTTGGGGATCACCAGTTCCTCGTGGCGCACCCCTTGCACGTCCAGCCGGCGGGTCAGATCCACTGTCTCGGAGAAGTGGACGTTGCGGTCGTCGTCGCCTTGGATCAGCAGCACCGGCGAGCGCCAGGTCTTTACGTCGGCATCCGGAGAGGACTGGAAGGCGACCCGCATCGCCTCGGCCCGGTCGCCCTGCTCGTAGCGCTTCTTGGCCGCCCCGGCCCAGTCCTCGAGGTCGGTGGACCAGTCATGCACCCCGTGGAAGTCGACGCCGGCCTTGAACAGGTCAGAGTTCCTGGCCAGGGCCAGCCCGGTCAGGTAGCCGCCATAGGAGCCGCCCCAGATGCCGATGCGGTTCGGGTCGACGCCTTGAACCTGTTGCAGGAAGCGCGCGCCGGCCAGCACGTCCTGGTATTCCGAAGCGCCGGCATAGCCGGCGTGCGCCGGCTGCTGGAAGGCGCGGCCATAGCCGATGCCAAGCCGGTAGTTTACCGACAGCACCACGAAGCCGTGCGCGGCCAAGTCCTGGTTGGTCGCATAGGCGTTGGAATAATAACCCATGTAATGCCAGCCGAGCAGCATCTGGCGCGGCGGCCCGCCGTGCACGAAGATCACCCCGGGCTTAAGTGCGCCACCGTCGTCGCGCTGGAACAGCTGGCCCTGGACGGTGGTCCCGTCGGCGGCCTTGAAGCTGACCAGCCGCGGGACGACCAGGGCTGCGGCCGGATAGTCGCGCACCGCCGCGTCGTCCAGCGGCCGCAGGG
>CAXUEN010000248.1:0-4394 GCA_964249945.1 uncultured Caulobacteraceae bacterium
GGCGTAGAAGGAGCCGGAGCGCCCGCCAGCCAGCCCGACCCTTGCGCCCGCCAGCGACAGGTCCTGGCAGGGGAAGGACGCCCACGCCAGGTCGGCCCGGCCCGGGAGCATGGCGGGCCCGACGCCGCGCACGTCGCCCACCCGCAGTTCGCCCTCGTCGCCCCAGTTCGCGCGGTAGGTGGCGGCCTTCTCGGCGTCGAAGTCGTTGGCGAAGCTGCACGTCCACCCACGTCCCAGGCCCGCCCGCGCCATGCCGCCGCCGGCGAAGAACTCGTAGAACTCAGCCACGAGTGGTGCGCCCGCCGCAGTGAGGACGCCGCCAGCCTTGGCTGGCCGCTAGCTTTTCCTGCACGGCCTCGGCCAGCCAGGTGTTGCGCGAGACGTAGCCCTCGCGAGCCGCACGGGCCCCGTCGATGGCGGCGAAGGTCGCCTGCGGAAGGCGCAGGTTCATCCTGCCCGGCGCGCTCGCGCCGGCCAGGTCGCTCGGTTCGGCCATGGGAAGCTCTCCGGCGCCGGAGCGGCGCCTAAAGCGATGTTCCCGGCCGAGGCGGCGTCCTGGCGCTTGGCCTCAGCTGTGACCCGACGCAAGCGGGCTTCCGCGTCGGGCCGGCTCCAAGCCGCCTTGCGCGGCGGCGGCTCCCCGCTATCAAGCCGAGATGCGCCGCGTGTACACCGTCCTGGAACTGAGCGACGGGTCCACCTTCGATCCCCTGCGCGAGGATCACCAGGACGAGCTGGCGGAGGACGCGCTGACGCTCGTGCATGGCGTGCGGTCCGCGACCGTCTACCAGGAAGCCATGGACATCGTCGAAGACGAGGCGTCCGAACACTGACAATACGCGCCATCGACGCACGTACCTGACGCTGATCAGGCCGAAGCGCCAAGTGGACGAACCCCGATGAGCGGGAGGGCCGAAGGCTGATGAACGAGGGCAGGGTTACCGCGCGTCTGAGTGGGCGCGAGTACCGGGCAGAGTGGCGCGTCGTGGGCGACCGCGTCGAGGTGACCTGCGAGTTCGGAACCGATAGCGCGCTGCTCGGGCCGCTCGCGCCGGCCACGGTGCCCGCGAGAAGCTGGTGGAGCTCGCCAAGGCGGCGGAGCGGCTGGCCAGGCCGAGGGTGGACACCGCCAGGTTCAACATCAGGGATGCCTGACCGATGCCGCTGACCCCAAGGCCCATCGGATCGGCCGGCGCCCAGGACGAAGACACCGTCACCCCGCCGCCGGTCAGCGTCGGGTCGGCGCGCTGGCTTTGGCCCGTGCTCGTGGTGCTCGCCCTAGGCGCGCTCGGCCTCGTCCTGGTCCTGATGGACGCCATCGCACACGGCGGGGCCTTCAGGCTGGACGACAGGCTGCTGGTCGCCCTGCGCCGACCCGGCCACCTAGACCAGCCGATAGGTCCGGCCTGGCTGCTCCAGTCCGCCACCGACCTCAGCGCGCTGGGAGGGTTCACGCTCCAGTGGCTGCTGGGCGGCGCAAGCCTGCTCTTCCTCCTGCAGATCGGCCGGCGCGCGGAGGCCGCGTGGCTGGCAGGCTCCATCGTCGGGGCGTCGCTGCTGAACGCCGGCCTCAAGTCGATCCTGCACCGGCCGCGGCCCGAGCTCGTGCCCCACTTGGCCGCGGTGTCGAACGCGAGCTTCCCGAGCGGCCACGCCATGATCTCGGCCGCCATCTATCTCACCATCGCGGCCATGCTGTCGGAGACCCAGCCCAAGCGCTCCGCCCGCATCTTCCTGATGTCCTTCGCCGGGCTGCTGGTGCTGCTGATCGGGTGCAGCCGCATCTATCTCGGCGTCCACTGGCCGTCGGACGTGCTGGCGGGCTGGTGTCTCGGCTCGGTGTGGGCGCTGGTCGTGTTCGCGGTCAACCGCACGCTCCGGACGCGAGGCGGCGCCCGCACCATGCGCCATCGGCGGCCGCAGCCGAGCGCGTCCTGACCATGGCCTGCTCCCTTGCTCTGCGGCCGTACGCCGACGCTGACCGATCCGCGGTGCTGGGGCTGTTCGACGCGAACGTCCCGTCCTACTTCGCCCCGGACGAGCGCGGCTGGCTCGAGGACAGCCTCGACGACTTGGAGGGTCCCGCCTTCGTTGTGACTGTGGACGGCGCAGCGGCGGCGTTCGGCGGCTACGAGGTCTGGGACTACTACGACAAGGCGCTGCTCTGCTGGGGCATGGCGCACCCGAGCTTCCACGGCCGCGGCCTGGGCCGCTGGCTCCTGGCGGCGCGCCTGGCCCTCATCGCCGAGGAGACGCCGCCGACGCGCTGGGTGAGCGTCGACACATCGCCGAAGGTCGTGCCGTTCTTCCTCAGCCAGGGCTTCGAGACGGCGAGCGTCTGGCCCCAGGGCTACCGAGCCGGCGGCGAGATGCACGTGCTGCGCTTCGACCTCGCCGCCACCACCGCCGGAGCCCTGAAGCAGCGGAGCGCGGCCGCCCTTCAAGCTGCGGAGGCTCGGTGCGGCTGACGGCACTGTGCTGCCCCATCCGGCGACGTGGCCTGGGGGACGACCGGTCGGCCCGCCAGCCTGAAGCCCGCCGCTCGCGACCCAAGCCGTCCGGGCTGACCTGACGGCAGATCGGGCAGGCGACCGGCTCGAGCGACTCGACAAGCTCGCCGACTCGTGTTCTCTGTCCGTTCTAACGGGGACCGGGGCGATGATAGGGGATGTAGACTGGGCGGGGGTGCGGTTCACCGCCGTCTTCCAGCACGACGGCCACTTCTTCCGCAGCCCGGGCCTCTTCGCGTTCGTGCACCGCGGGGCCGGCGAGCACCGCACGCTCCTGTTCGCCGACCATAGCGACAACATCGCAGTCAGCCTGGACGGCGGCCATAGGCTCTGGGCCGACGCGCTCAGGCTGGGCTTCAACGAGCTGAACGTGGCCACGCCGGTAGGCGAGCGGGTGGACCGACTGCTGCTGCGCGCCCACATCGTGAAGCGCTGCTCGCCGCTGCTGAACGTGATCGAGGCCGGACCTCAGCAGGCCGAGCCCCAATGGGCTGACGCCGCCCTGCGGCGGCTGGCCTGACCCGTCACGCTTCAGTCAAGCGCACTTCCCTAGCCACGCCTCCCGCGGGACATCGCACGGTCACAGCCGGGGTGCATGGCCGACCTCCTCACCAGGACCGATGCCCATGCTGCAGAAGATCACCGTCCGCCCCCTGGACGCCGGCTGGACGGTGGAACTCGACCGGCTCGACGCGCCCATGGTGTTCAAGAGCGGCGCCCAGGCCGAGCGCGCGGCCCGCGTCCTGGCGGAGCGGCTGACAGACGCCGGGGAGAACGCCGAGCTGGTCATCCACCTGCGCGACGGGACACTGGCCGGCCGCTTCGTCACCGCGCCTGCATGGGCGCGCTGAGCCGCAGTGAAGACGGCTTCGCCGAGCCAAACCTCGAGCTCCGGCGGCCTCTTCGTGGAAGGTTGATGCACGTCGACGAAGGGTGAGTTTCTGGACGAGAGCCAGTAGCAAAGAACGACCCAAGGCGGACAGAAGGCTTCAGGTCTCTCCCGGAGCGGGGACCTGCCGTATCAACTCGCGCCGCCCTTCGGGTTCAAGCAGAGCCTCTACATCGGACAGCATGAACCAAGCCCAGTCCGGCTTCGAGTCGGGCGTCAACCTAGCTGTGACGTGATCCCACACGTGCCCATAATCGCGCCCCCACCAAGAGCCATCCAAGACCATTAGCTCTGCACCATCGGCCATCTTCACGATGGTCGGCTGACCTACACGAGCCGCAAGGACTCGAAGTATAGGCGCGCCTAAGCCAGGGGGCGTCTCGGCCCAATCTGCTGGCTCGACCTCATGCAACTTGCGCACCATGTATGCGACAGTTCCACGTCTTACGTCGTCTTTCCACCCTCAGCAGACTGTCGGAGCGTCCGCTCCCCAGTAAAAACTGTTCCACCCGCATACGCTCAGCCGCTCTGGCCGGTAAGGCGCAGCGGTGGGTCGGCATGTACCGCGCTCATCAGTCGGGAGCACTCAGCAGCCTTGAGGGCGAGCGCCTGGGCCATGCGGCCGCACTGTCGCCGTCACCCTCACCGATGCTCATCTACGCCTTGCGGGCCCCGTAGGCGATCGGGGTCGGCAACCGGCTACGACGTGCGCCGCGACTTTTGGTCAACGTCGCACTTTCGCGACCATCAAGTAAGCGAGTGGTCAGGGTTGTATCGGGATTGGCATGTCGGTTGGATCGAAGACGGGCGCTCGGGCCCGCATGCTGTCGTGGCCGGTGTTCGGCCTGACCTTGGGGGCGCTGATCGCCGGCGCCGGGGCGGCGCACGCAGCCGGCCCAGCGCTGCCGACGGGCGGCAGGGTGGTCTCCGGCTCGGCCGTCATCGGGAAGCCGGGTGCAGGCGGCCTGACGGTGACCCAGTCCTCCTCCAAGGCC
>CAXUEN010000249.1:0-3011 GCA_964249945.1 uncultured Caulobacteraceae bacterium
CTTCAACCGCACCACCTGCAGCCCCTCGCGGCCAAGGGCAACGAGCAGGCCGTTCAGGTCGGCCTGGGGCACGCTGTGGCTGGACTTGCGCTTGCCCACGTAGAGCCTGCGCGCGCCAGCCGCCGCCAGGGCCAGCACGCCGTCGCCGACCAGCCGGTCATGGACCACCACGTCGGCCAGGCGCAGGACGCGCTCGGCCTTGCGGGTCAGGAGGTCCGGATCGCCGGGGCCGGCGCCCACCAGCCAGACCTTGCCGGCGCCTTCGCGGGCCGGGGCGCCGCCGCTGAGCACGACCAGGCCGGCTTCGCGATCTCGGCTCCGTGGCTCCATGGCTTGAGAACTCCTGGACGTACGAAGGGAGGTTGGCCGACGCGCGGACCCGCCGTCGTCCAGCCTCCAGGTCCTTCGCCGGAAAGGGCGTCTCGGCTGGGATGCTTGCTTAGTGACGGCCGATAGGTCAAAGCGCAAGGCGGCTGATCCTGAGCGGGCGTTTAGGAAAACTATCGTGCAGCGTCGTCGGTTACCTCCGCTGAACGCGCTCCGGGCCTTCGAGGCGGCGGCGCGGCACATGAACTTCAGCCGGGCGGCGGACGAGCTAAGCGTTACGCCCGGCGCCGTCAGCCAGCAGATCCAGAACCTGGAGGACTACATAGGCGCGCCGCTGTTCAAGCGCACCGCCAAGGGCCTGCTGCTCACCGACGGGGCGCAGACGGCGCTGCCCGCGCTGCGCGAGGCCTTCGACCGGCTGGCGGAGGCGGCGAGCCAGCTCACCGCGGCGGCGGACGGGCGGCGGGTGACGGTCTCCGCGGCGCCCTCCTTCGCCGCCAAGTGGCTGGTCCCGCGCCTCGGCCGCTTCGAGGCCGCGCATCCGGAGGTGGACGTGTGGCTGTCCGCCGGAATGGAGCTGGTGGACTTCGCCGACGGGGAGGTGGACGTGGCCATCCGCTACGGCTCCGGCCGCTATCCGGGACTGGAGGTCGCCCGTCTGATGGGCGAGACGGTGACGCCGGTCGCCGCCCCGCCGCTGCTGGCCGAAAAGCCGCTCGCCGAGCCTGAGGACCTCGCCCACCACACCCTGCTGCACGACGGCTCGCCGGACGCCGACGAGAGCTGCCCGGACTGGGCCATGTGGCTGACCGCCCGCGGCCTGCGCCAGATCGACGGGACCCGCGGACCGCGCTTCAACCAGTCAAGCCTGGTGATCGAGGCGGCGGTGGGCGGCCGCGGTGTGGCGCTCGCCAAGGGCACCCTCGCCCAGGCCGACCTGGACGCCGGCCGGCTGGTGACGCCGCTCCTCAGCTCCACCACCACCCTCGATCTCGCCTACCACCTGGTCTACCCCAAGGCGAAGGCCCGCCTGAAGCAGGTGCGCGCCTTCACCGGCTGGGTGAAGGCGGAGGCCGAGGCGCACGAGGCGGGGCTGCGCACGATGGACAACGGCGCGGGCATCTGAGCGGGCTCAGACGAGCGGCGTGTGGTGGCGCATGGCGCGCTGGAACGCCGGTCGCGCCTCCACCCGCACCACATAGTCCACGATGGCCGGATCGAGCTTGTCGGTGAGACCCATCCGCTGCATCAGCCCGAAGGCGTAGGCGCAGGAGATGTCGGCGGCGGTGAACGCCTCGCCGGCGACATGGGGCGTCCGCTGCAGCTGCGCGGCGACGGCCGGGCAGCGGCCGAGCACCATCTGCACCGCCGCCTTCGTTCCCCAGTTCTGCTTCTCCTCCTCGGGCGCGAAGAAGCGTGAGGCGACCACGACGTTCAGAGGCGCGCTGAGGGAGGCCTCGCCGTAGTGGAGGAACTGGAGGTAGGTCGGGAAGTCGGGGTCGCTGGCCGCAGGCGCCAGCGGCGTCGGCCCGTATCGCGCGCCGAGGTACTCGACGATGGCCATGGACTCCATCATGCGCACCGCGCCATCTGCCAGGCCGGGCGCGGCGCCGGAGGGGCAGACGCGCATGAACTGCGCGTCGGCGTGGCGGTTGAAGAAGTCCACCGGCCTGAGCTCGTAGTCGAGCCCCATCTCCTCCAGCATCCACGGCACCCGGAGTCCCCGGGACGGCGGCGCGCCGAATACGGTGATCATGGTTCCGTCCTCCCGGCTCAAGATACCCGCCGGCCCCGTCCCCGACCAGAGCCGGCGGTGCGCAGCCGGCCCGCGGAGCGACCTTTGGCCCGACCGCAGGAAAGCTAAACGCAAAAGGCCGCCCGAGACCCCGTCGAAACGCCCCCTGAAAGGCGTCTGAAACGGGGCTGAAGGCCACCTTACCGCCGGGTGATCACCGGCTGGACCACAGGAGGATGCGGAGGTCTAGCCGACGGCAAGCCGACCTTCACCGGTTGATCGCGCTTCTGGCGGATTGGCGTCCTCCCCGCCGAATGAAATGCGGCCTACCGCTAGGGCGGCCCTGGCGAGCCGGAGAAATCCAGCTAGTGTCACGATCCGGCCTTCTAAAGCAGAGCTAGCCCGCCATGTCGATCCGCGCCCTCGCCCTGGCCGCAAGTCTCTTCGCCTCCGTTGCGGGCGCAGCCTTCAGCCAGCCCACCGGCCCCATGCTCGGCTTCACCGACCCGGGCGCCGCGGCTCAACGCGCACTGGAGCACCGCTTCGACAGCCTGATCTCGCCCACCGAACTCGACGCTTGGCTGCTGCGCATGGCGTCTCAGCCCAACCAGGTCGGCGGCCTCCACGACAAGGACAACGCCGACTGGCAGCTGGGCCTGTTCAAGAGCTGGGGCTGGGACGCCCACATAGAGCAGTTCGACATCCTCTACGGCGTGCCGGTCACCGAGAGCGTGGACCTGCTCGGCCCCACCCCCTTCCACGCGAAGCTGCATGAGCCGGCGATCCCCGGCGACCAGACCTCGGCCGACATGCCGGGCGTGCTGCCGCCCTATCTCGGCTACCAGGGCGACGGCGACGTCACCGCGCCGCTCGTCTACGTCAATTACGGCATGCCCGACGACTATAAGGCGCTGGCGCGGCGCGGGATCGACGTGAAGGGCAAGATCGT
>CAXUEN010000249.1:3021-4389 GCA_964249945.1 uncultured Caulobacteraceae bacterium
GGGCTTGAAGCCCAAGCTCGCCCAGGAGCACGGAGCGGTGGGCTGCATCATCTATTCCGACCCTAAGGACGACGGCTACTACACCGACGACGTGTATCCGAAGGGCGCCCAGCGCCCGGCGGAAGGCGTGCAGCGCGGCTCGGTCAACGACATCACCCTCTTCTCCGGCGACCCCCTCACGCCGGACGTGGGTGCGACGCCGGGCGCCCCGCGCCGCTACACCCGCGAGACCGCGCCGACGCTGATGAAGATCCCCGCCATCCCGATCTCCTACGCCGACGCCCTGCCGCTGCTGTCGGCGCTCGGCGGCCCGGTGGCGCAGGCGAGCTTCCGCGGCGCCCTACCTATCACCTACCACCTGGGTCCGAGCCCGGTGATGGTGCACCTGGTGGTGAAGTCGGACTGGCGCCTGCGCCCCATCTACGACGTCATCGCCACGATGAGAGGGAGCGAGTTTCCCGACCAGTGGATCGTGCGCGGCAACCACCACGACGGCTGGGTCTTCGGCGCCGAGGACCCGCTGTCCGGCCAGGTGGCCATGATGGCCGAGGCCAAGGCCATGGGCGAGCTGGCCAGGAGCGGCTGGCGGGCCAAGCGCACCCTGATCTACGCCAGCTGGGACGCCGAGGAACCGGGGCTGATCGGCTCCACCGAGTGGGCGGAAGAGCACGCGGCCGACCTGCAGGCCAAGGCGGTCATGTATCTGAACTCCGACAACATCGACCGGGGCTATCTGAACCTGGAAGGCAGCCACGAGCTGCAGACGCTCGCCGACGGCGCCGCGCTCGATGTCACCGACCCGGAGACCGGCGCGGACGTGCTGGCGCGGCGGCGGGCCTATCTGCAAGTGAAGGCGGACGCGCCGGGCGCCAGTGCGGAGGCCAAGGCGCTGGCCAAGGTCGCGGGCGCGGGCGGCCCGCTGCCCATCCAGGCCCTGGGCTCGGGGTCGGACTACACGCCCTTCCTGCAGCACCTGGGGGTGCCGTCGCTGGACGTGGGCTATGGGGGCGAAGGCGAGAGCGGGGGCGTCTACCACTCCGCCTACGACACCCACGACCACTATGTCCGTTTCGGCGACCCGGGCATGAAGTACAGCGCTGTGCTGGCCAAGACCGCCGGGCGCATCGTCCTGCGCTACGCCGACGCCGACCTGCCGCCGGTGGACTTCACCGCCTTCGCCGCCACCATCGCCCAGTACGTGGACGAGGTGCACAAGCTGGCCGACCGCGAGCGGGAGGAGACGGGACAACGCAACCGCCTCCTGGACGCCGGCGGCTTCAGGCTGGCCGCCGACCCCGCCAAGGTGGAGCTGCCGCCCGAGCGGCAGGCGGAGGTCCCCGCCATCGCCTTCGCCCCGCTCGACCAGGC
>CAXUEN010000250.1:0-4384 GCA_964249945.1 uncultured Caulobacteraceae bacterium
CTCCCTTAGCTTCCGGGCGGACCGCCCGGCGCTCCGCACCCCCTCCCACCCTCCGAAGCCGCACCGGCTGGCGGCCGATCCCGCGTGGGCGGGCGCCGCTATGGCCTTTCCGCCGCGCTTGCCCTATCTGACCGCCGCCTCCCCGCGCCTCCCGCTCTCCTCGCCCGCGCAAGGTCTCCAGCGCCTCGCGGGCCTTTCGCACGCAAGCTCCCAAAGCCCGTCATGTCGCTCCGCAACATCGCCATCATCGCCCACGTCGACCACGGCAAGACCACGCTGGTGGACCAGCTGCTGGCCCAGTCCGGGGTCTTCCGAGCCAACGAGGCGACGGTGGAGCGCGCCATGGACTCCAACGACCAGGAGCGCGAGCGCGGCATCACCATCCTGGCCAAGGCCACCTCCGTGCTCTGGCACGGCGAGGCGGGCGAGACGCGCATCAACATCATCGACACCCCCGGCCACGCCGACTTCGGCGGCGAGGTGGAGCGGATCCTGGGCATGGTCGACGGCTGCCTGCTGCTGGTCGACGCCGAAGAGGGCGTCATGCCCCAGACCAAGTTCGTGCTCGGCAAGGCGCTGAAGCTGGGCCTCAAGCCCATCCTGGTGCTGAACAAGATCGACCGCCCGCACGCCGATCCGGACCGGGTGCTGAACGACACCTTCGATCTGTTCGCCAGCATCGGCGCCACCGACGACCAGCTCGACTTTCCCCACGTCTATGCGTCCGGCAAGCAGGGCTGGGCCAAGCTGGACATGGACGATCCGTCCGAAAGCCTGGCGCCGCTCTACGACCTGATCGTGCGCCACGTGCCCGAGCCCAAGGCCGTGGCCCGGGTGGAGGAGCCCGGCCAGGTGCTCGCGGTGCTGATCGAAAGCGACCCGTTCCTGGGCCGCCTGCTCACCGGCCGGGTGGAAGCCGGCAAGCTCACCCCTGGCATGGCCATCAAGGCCCTGAACCGCGACGGCGAGGAGATCGAGCGCGGCCGTATCACCAAAATCCTCGCCTTCCGCGGCCTGAAGCGCCAGCCCATCGACGTGGCCGAGGCCGGCGACATCGTGGCCGTCGCGGGCCTGTCCAAGGCCACGGTGGCCGACACCCTGTGCGACCTGTCCTTGAGCGAGGCCTTGCCGGCCCAGCCCATCGACCCGCCGACCATCTCCATGACGGTCACGGTCAACGACTCCCCCCTGGCCGGCAAGGACGGCAGCAAGGTGCAGAGTCGCGTGATCCGCGACCGCCTGCTGAAGGAAGCTGAGTCCAACGTGGCCATCAAGGTGGCCGAGACCGCCGAAAAGGACGCCTTCGAGGTCGCCGGTCGCGGCGAACTGCAGCTGGGCGTGCTGATCGAGAACATGCGCCGCGAAGGCTTCGAGGTCTCCATCTCGAGGCCTCGGGTGGTCTACCGCACCGACGAGGAGAGCGGCGAGCGGCTGGAGCCCATCGAGGAGGTGGTCATCGACGTGGACGACGAGTTCTCCGGCGTCGTCATCGAGAAGCTCTCCGCCCGCAAGGCCGACCTGAAGGACATGCGTCCCTCCGGCACGGGCAAGACCCGCATCACGCTCGAAAGCCCCTCGCGCTCGCTGATCGGCTACCAGGGCGAGTTCCTGACCGACACCCGCGGCTCGGGCGTGCTGAACCGCGTCTTCTCCCACTACGAGCCGCACCGGGGCGCCATAGACGGGCGCGCCAAGGGCGTGCTGGTCTCCAACTCCGACGGCGAGACCGCCTCCTACGCCCTGTGGAACCTGGAGGAGCGCGGGATCATGTTCGTGGGCGCGGGCGAGAAGACCTACCAGGGCATGATCATCGGCGAGAACGCCCGGGCCGACGACCTGGACGTCAACCCGATGAAGGCCAAGCAGCTCACCAACGTGCGCGCCAGCGGCAAGGACGAGGCTATCCGCCTGACCCCGCCCCGCCGCCTGACCCTGGAACAGGCCATCGCCTACATCGACGAGGACGAGCTGGTCGAAGTCACCCCCAAGGCCATCCGCCTCCGCAAGCAGGTGCTGAACCCCTCCTTCCGCAAGAAGAAGGTCCGCGCGGACTGAGGCGTACGCTCTACAGGCCAGAGGTCGCGAGGAACTCCGCTGCGCAACTTCTGCGCCGGGCCGGCTGTTGACCCCTGTAAGATGACGCATCTGGGCTCTCGCCCGGGATCGTCGACCTGCAGTGGAGATGAGCATGAAGATGATCCTGATGGCCGGCGCCGCCCTGGTGCTTGGCGCAAGTTCAGCCATGGCCCAGACCCAGGGCACGGGCGCAGGCGGAATGAGCGCCCCGGGCTCACCGACCTCCCCGGCAGGCGCGAACGCGGCCAGCGCCAACCCGTCCCAGGCCACGAGCACCGGCAGCGGCTCCAGCATGGGAACCAACAGTGGCACGGGTATGCAGAACTCGGCCGGCTCGCCTTCGGCTGCCAGCGGCCCGAACAGCATGAACAGCGCCACGGGCATGGGCTCGATGTCGCCGGGAACGGGTTCGACCAATCCGGGAACCGGCACGGCGACGCCGGGCAGCGCGGGCGGGGGGGCAGGGGCGACCGGCCCCAACTTGGCCCGGCGCCAACCTCACGAGCCGACGGCCGGCGATCCTTGCGGATCGGCGGCCGTTTCGCGTCGGAGGAGAACCCGGCACGTCACTTGCCCCTGACACGCGCAACCGTCCCACCTTGGGACATCGTACGTTGCGAGGGGCCGCCATGGGCGACGATATCGACCTTCATCTGGGCAAGCGCCTGCGCCGCCGGAGGCGTCTGCTCGGCCTGACCCAGCAGCAGGTGGCCGAGGGCGTCGGCATCCGCTTCCAGCAGATCCAAAAATACGAGTGCGGCGCCAACCGCATCTCCGCCGCCCGCCTGTGGCAACTGGCGCAGGTGCTGGAGGTGCCGGTCAGCTACTTCTACGACGGCCTGACCGAGACGCCCCTGCGCCGCGAGCGCGACGGCGGCCCCGCCGACCCCACCGCCGGCAAGGAGACCCAGGACCTCCTCCGCGCCTACCAGAACCTCGGCGAGCGACCGAGGCGGCGCCTGCTGGACTTGGCGCGATCGCTGAACACGGAAGGCGCGGCCTGAGGATTGGGCTTTGGTGCTGGGAGCGGACTCGACGAACGTCTGAGTTGGGTGGATTGTGTTGAAAAAGGCGGAAATCACGCCGTAGCAGAAATCAGCGTATCCAGAGCACTCTGCCGCAACACGCGTTGGAATGCTTTCCAAGCAAGCTACAGAGGCCGCACATGGCAAGGTGACGCCTGGACGGCTCCCCTCGCGTGAAAATCGCTGCCGCCCTTCAGCGGCCCGGAAAAATGGGCCTCATCAACGACATTGGCCTTTTTCAACACAATCGGTGCAAACCTGTCCTACGCCATCCTTGCGGCCAAGCTCATCCTCTGTAGCTCAGCCAGCAGCTTCCGCCGGTCATATCCGCGGAACCAATCGGGACCATCGCGGCGTATCTCAGCTTCGTGGTAGTCGAGAGTCGCCGCCCATTTTCCCTGCTGATTAGTTGTAAATATAAAGGGTAGAGCCCCTGAAAAGTGTTGTAAGGCGCCGGAGTATCTTAACACCTCGTTGCCGTCCCTGGTGTAATTCGCCTCTATGTGTGCCAGCACAAAGCTTTTATTCACGAACTGGTTGAGTGTTGCGGCGTCAGCCGTCGTCGAATCATTCCCACCCTCATGTATCGACGCTCGATGATTGTCATACCTATAATCGAACTGGCCCGCTTTCCCGGTAATATATGCATCAAAGACGTGACACCAGATGCACCACTCTGCTCCGTAACTAATCAGAAGCATTCTATCCGTCTTGTTCGCTTCTTTCAGAGCGGCCTGATAAATTGACACCTGAGAGCCGCATTCGTCATAAATCTTCGACATGCCTTGGCGGCAGTTTTCATCGAGGTGTTGCGGAAAACGGGTGAGGTTTGACTGCTCATCTTCAACCGCCTTGAACTTGGTGCAGGAGCTTCCGGCTGCTGCGACCAGGCTCACCAAGAGCCGCCGCCTCGGCAGAGCGAGCTTTAGGTGGCGGGGCAGATCATCCATCGCGCCCTTATCGCTGGGGCGGTGGGCGTCAGCAACCGGCATCAGTCAACGGCAGCTTAGGGTCGTCTTCCGCATCAGCTTTCCTCCAGCAAGCGGACGCGTTGGGGTCACCGTGCTCGAGCGCGTCAAGGCGACCTCGCAAAGCGAGGCGAGCCTTGCAGGCTCGACCTTGACCCGCCCTGCGCGCGGCGACTGACGGGTGGGCGTCGGGACACAGGGCGCGTCCCGTTTGGAGGTTCGACTTGGCCTGCGGCTGCGTTGAACACAATGCCGGGGCTTTGGGGCTGGCTTCTCCTCCCCTGCGAAAGCGGGGGAGGTGGCGCGGTGCGAATA
>CAXUEN010000251.1:0-4374 GCA_964249945.1 uncultured Caulobacteraceae bacterium
CGCCCGCGTCCCCCACCACCTGTACGGCGTCGCCGACGCGGGCGAGGCTTGGTCGGTCGGCCGCTGGCTCGCCGGCGCCCGCGAGGCCCTGGCCGCCATCTCCGGCCGCGAGCGGCCCGCCATCGTCGCAGGCGGCACCGGCCTCTACTTCCGCGCGCTCACGGCCGGCTTGGCCGACATCCCGCCCGTGCCGGTGCCGGTTCGCGACGCGGTGACGGCGCGCTACGCGGCGCGCGGGGAAAGCGAATTCCGGCGGGCGCTCGCCGAGCGGGACGCCGTTTCGGCAGCCCGCATCCAGTCCGGCGACCGCCAGCGGCTGATCCGCGCCACAAGCGTGGTGGAGGCCACCGGCCGCCCCCTTTCGGAATGGCGGGCGGCGAGCCCGCCGGTGCTCACCCCAGGCGCCTGTCGCGCAGTCGTCCTCGACCCGCCCCGCGCCGCCCTCTACGCCCGCTGCGATGGCCGCCTCCGGATGATGGTCGCGCGGGGCGCCCTGGACGAGGTCTCGGCGCTACTCGCCCGCGGCCTGCCCGCCGAGCTGCCGGCCATGAAGGCCTTGGGCGTGCGGGAGCTGGCGCAGCACCTGCGGGGCGGCGGCCCGCTGGATCAGGCGGTGGCGCAGACCCAGCTCCAGACCCGCCGCTACGCCAAGCGCCAGTCCACCTGGTTCCGCAATCAGACGCCGGACTGGGCGAGGATCGCGGCGCCGGAGCCCCAGGAGCAGTGGGCAGGGCTGCAGGCCCTGATCGGCGCGGCCGATGCTTGACGGGACGCTGGCCGGGCGTCTTGGTCCGCCCATGCGCCGCCTGAAGACCCTCTATCTCTCCGGCCCCGACCGGCACTATCTCGACGCCCGAGAGCTGGTCGCCCGCAAGCGCGCGCTCTGCGCCTCCGCCGACCTGGTCGCCAGGCTCGGCGGTGACGACGTCGCGCTGAGCGCGGTCGCCGGCGAGCTGCAAGCGCGCGAGATCTACGCCGGCGCCTTGGCCAACCTTCGCGCCTGCGACGCGGTAGTGGCCAACCTGACCCCCTGGCGCGGGCCGGCCTGCGACCCCGCCACCGCTTTCGAGGTCGGCTTCGCCAGCGCGCTCGGCAAGCCGGTGCTGGCCTATCTCAACGTGGAGGACGAGGAGGACGCCGACTATCGCAGCCGGGTGGAGGCGTGGCTCGGCGTCATGCCGGACGAGGCGGGCGTCGGGCGCGACGCCAACGGCTGCGCGGTGGAGGACCTGGACCTGCCGGAAAGCCCGCTGCTGTGGGCCGAGGCGCGGCGGCTGTTCGTCATCGTCACGCCCGACCCGCTAGGCGACCTCACGGGGCTTGAGCTGTGTCTGGAGGCGCTGAGGGAGTGGGACGACTGAAGCAGCGGAGCCCCTCACCCTCCCACGTGTCTGCGACACGCGGGCCCCTCCCTTTCCACAAAGGGAAAGGGATCACAGCTAGAACCCTCTCCCCTCCGGGGAGAGGGCAGGGTGAGGGGAACCGCAGCCGTAATCATCCAGCGCCATGGCCTCGGCGATCAGCGTCTCCGCGCTCTCCTCCATCAGCGCGTCTGCGGCGCCGGACACTGTCTCCCGCCCGATCTCCAGCAGCACAGGCACCGCGAATGGCGACACCCGCGGCAGCGCCCGCGCCACAATCCGCCCGTGGATGCGCTCCAGCAGCTTGGCCACCCGGGCCACGTCCAGCAGCCCCGTCGCCGCGTCGGCCCGCGCGCATTGCAGCAGCAGGTGGTCGGGCTGGTGGCGGCGGAGCGCGTCGTAGATCAGGTCGGTGGAAAAGGTGACCTGGCGGCCGGTCTTCTCCTTGCCCGGAAGCCGCCGCTCGATCAGGCCGGATAGGATGGCGCAGTGGCGGAAGGTGCGCTTCATCATGAAGCTCTCATCCAGCCAGGTCTCCAGGTCGTCGCCTAGCATGTCCTGCTGGAAGAGGTCGTTTAGGTCGAGGTCGTCCATGGGCTTCATGGCCCAGATGGCGAGCGCATAGTCGTTGGCCACGAAGCCCAGCGGCCGATTGCCCAGCCGCTCCAGCCGGCGGGTGAGGAGCTGCGCCAGCGTCCCGTGGCTGATCCGCCCATCGAAGGGATAGGCCACCAGGTAGCAGCGCTTGCCCCGCTGGAAGGTCTCCAGCAGCATCTCGTCGGTGGACGGGATGTGGGAGCGGGCGTCCTGCACCTGCAGCCATTCCTGAACGTCGGGGGCCAGCACGTGCCAGTGGTCGCGGTCGGCGATCATGCGGCGCACGCGCGCGGCCAGATAGGTGGAGAGCGCGAACTTGGAGCCGGCCCAGCTCGGCACCTTGGGCTCGGTCCCCGGCGGCGCGGGGCGGACCAGGGCGTCCAGCCCGGTGATGCCCTCGAAGCTCCAGATGGTCCCGCCGAACAGGAAGGTATCGCCGGGGGCGAGCTGCTCCAGATAGCTCTCCTCCATCTCGCCGACCTTGCGGCCGCCGACCTTCTTGTTGGAGCGGATCGAGGCGATGCGGATGGACAGCATGGGCGTGTCGACGATGGCGCCCACGTTCATGCGGTGGCGCTGGGCGGTCAGGCCATCGCGCACCTTGTAGAGCCCGTCCTCCGTGCGGACGATCCGGCGGAAGCGGTCGTAGGTGCGCAGCGCGTAGCCGCCGGTGGCGACGAAATCGACCACCTGCTCGTACTCCTCCCAGGTGAGCGCGGCGTAAGGGCTGCTGGTGCGCAGCTCGTCATAGAGCTGAACCAGGTCGAAGGGCTCAGCGCACGCCAGCCCCATGATGTGCTGGGCCAGGATGTCGCGCGCGCCGATCCGCTCGGGGTCGCCGTCCAGGTCGTTGGCGGCCACGGCCTCGCGCGCGGCCTGGCACTCCAGCATTTCGAAGCGGTGGGCCGGCACTAGCAGGGCGCGCGAAGGCTCGTCCAGCCGGTGGTTGGCCCGCCCGATGCGCTGGATCAGCCGGGCGCTGCCCTTGGGCGCTGCCAGCTGGATGACCAGGTCCACCGCGCCCCAGTCGATGCCGAGGTCCAGCGTCGAGGTGCAGACCACCGCCCGCAGCTCGCCGCGGCCCATGGCGGCCTCCACCTTGCGCCGCTGCTCCACGGCGAGGGAGCCGTGGTGCAGCGCGATGGGCAGGCTGTCCTCGTTGATCTCCCACAGCATCTGGAAGCTGAGTTCCGCCTGGAAACGGGTGTTGACGAACACCAGCGCGGTCTGGGCGCCCTTGATGGCCTCCAGCACGTCGGGGATGGCATGCTTGGCCGTCCAGCCGCTCCAGGGCGCCGGCTTGTCGGTGAGCAGCATGTCCACCACTGGCGGCGCCCCCGCGGCGCCCAGCACCAGGTCGGCCATCCGCGCAGAGCCCCCTCCACCCTGCTGCGCAGGATCCCCCTCCTCCAAGTGGGAAGGATCAGAGGCGCACCCTTGATCTCCCTCCATCGGGGAGAGGGGACCGGGTGAAGCCTGGTGAGGGAGGCCAGCCCCTGGCTGCGCCGCCAGCCACCGGCGCAGCATGTCCGGGTCGTTCACCGTCGCTGACAGCCCCACCCGCCGCAGCCCCGGCGCGAACCTCTGCAGCCGCGCCAGCGCCAGGTTCAGCAGGTCGCCCCGCTTGTCCCCGTGAACGGCGTGGATCTCGTCCAAGATCACTACCGAGAGGTCCCTGAAGTACTCGCGCGAGCCCGGCCAAGCGCAGAACAGGGCGAGTTGCTCGGGTGTGGTCAGCAGGATGTCGGGCGGGTGCAGCCGCTGGCGCGCGCGCTTAGCCAAGCTGGTGTCGCCAGTGCGCGCCTCCACGCTGATCACCAGCCCCATCTCGGCGATCGGCGCCTCCAGGTTGCGGTGCACGTCCACCGCCAGCGCCTTCAGCGGCGAGAGATACAGGGTGTGCACGCCCCGCGGCTCGGGAGAGGGCGTGCGCACCGCAAGCTCGATCAGGCTCGGCAGGAACCCCGCCAAGGTCTTGCCGCCTCCAGTGGGGGCGATCAGGAGGGCGTCGCGGCCGGCTCGGGCCTTGGCGATCATCTCCAGCTGGTGCGGCCGGATGCTCCAGCCGCGCCCAGCGAACCAATCGCAAAAACGGGCGGGCAGCAGGTCGTCAACCGACCGATCGGGCGCAGTGGCCTCCATCGGACCCATATAGCACGTTCGCGTTCCGTTTCAGCCTGCGAACGCCTAGATGTGGACGATGAGCGGGCTTCCTCCAGCGCTGGTGGTGCAGCCGGGCGCACGCGCGGGCGTGGCGGACGAGGCCGGTGTGTGCGCGCTGTCGCCCGGCGCCGCGCGCTTGCTGTTCGAGCGTGAGCCGGTACTGATCGCCCACGCCATGCTGACGGCGCGAAGGCTGGGCGGCGCCGCGCCCGCCCGCTCGGCGATCGCCGCGTCGGGCAGCGGCGCGTCCGTG
>CAXUEN010000252.1:0-4326 GCA_964249945.1 uncultured Caulobacteraceae bacterium
GGCGCCGTGCATCCACCCCCATCCCCGACCCTTCCCCCATTGAGGGGGATCTGCTCCCGGAGGAGAGTTTCTCACCGCGACAGGGCGCGCGTCATCCGGTCCAGCCCGTCGAGCGTCATGGGATACATCCGCTCCTCCAGCAGCTGGCGCAGGATCGCGGTGGATTGGCTGTAGCCCCACTGCGGCTCAGGGGTGGGGTTCAGCCAGGCCACGCGGCGGAAGTGGCCGGTGAGCCGCTCGATCCAGGCGGCCCCGCTCTCCGGGTTCCAGTGCTCCACCGCGCCGCCGGGCTGGACGATCTCGTAGGGGCTCATGGCCGCATCGCCCACGAAGATCAGCCGGTAGTCGGGGCCGAAGGTGCGCAGCACGTCCCGGGTGGGGGTCTGCTCCGTCCGCCGGCGCGCGTTGGACTTCCACACGCCCTCGTAGACGCAGTTGTGGAAGTAGAAGTATTCCAGGTGCTTGAATTCCGACTTCGCCGCGGAGAACAGCTCCTCCGACGCGCGGACGTGGTCGTCCATGGAGCCGCCGACGTCCAGGAACAGCAGCACCTTCATGGCGTTGCGGCGCTCGGGCGTGAACTTCAGGTCCAGCGTGCCGGCGTTCTCGGCGGTGGCGCGGATGGTGCCGTCCAGGTTCAGCTCCTCCGCCGCGCCCTCCCGGGCGAAGCGGCGGAGCTTGCGCAGCGCCAGCTTCAGGGTGCGGGTGTTCAGCTCCACGCGATCGTCCAGGTCGCGGAACTCCCGCCTGTCCCAGACCTTCACCGCCCGGCGGTGGCGGCTCTTGTCCTGGCCGATCCGCACGCCCTCGGGGTTGTAGCCGTAGGCGCCGAAGGGCGAGGTTCCGGCCGTGCCGATCCACTTGCCGCCGCCCTGGTGGCGTTCCTTCTGCTCCTCCAGCCGCTGGCGCAGCGTCTCCATCAGCTTGTCGAAACCGCCGAGCGCCTCGATGGCGGCCATCTCCTCGGGCGACAGGGTCTTCTCGGCCAGCCTGCGCAGCCATTCTTCGGGGATGTCGGTGGTCAGGTCCTCGCCTGAGACCGCCTCCAGCCCCTTGAAGTGCTGGGCGAACACCCGGTCGAAGCGGTCGAACCAGCGCTCGTCCTTCACCAGGGCCGAGCGGGCGAGGAAGTAGAAGTCCTCCACGCTGTAGTCCGCCACGCCCGCCTCCATGGCGCCGAGCAGGCTCAGGTGCTCGGTGATCGAGACCGGGACGCCGGACTTGCGCAGGCCTTCGATGAAGCCGGTGAACACGAGGTCACCCCCTGCGCGACATGAACACCAGCCGCTCGAACAGCGAGATGTCCTGCTCGTTCTTCAGCAACGCGCCGTGCAGGGGCGGGATGACCAGCTTGGCGTCGTCGCTGCGCAGCACTTCCGGCGACAGGTCCTCGATCATCAGCAGCTTCAGCCAGTCCAGCAATTCCGAGGTCGCCGGCTTCTTCTTCAGGCCCGGCAGGTCGCGGATCTTGAAGAAGACGTTCAGCGCCTCCCGCGCCAGCGAGGCCTTGATGTCGGGATAGTGGGTGTGGACGATCTTCTCCATCGTCTCGCGGTCGGGGAAGCGGATGTAGTGGAAGAAGCAGCGGCGCAGGAACGCGTCCGGCAGCTCCTTCTCGTTGTTGGAGGTGATGATCACCACCGGCCGCTGGCGGGCCACGACGGTCTGCTTGGTCTCATAGACGTAGAACTGCATGCGGTCGAGTTCGAGCAGCAGGTCGTTGGGGAACTCGATGTCGGCCTTGTCGATCTCGTCGATCAGCACCACGGTGGGCGTTTCGGAGGTGAAGGCTTCCCACAGCTTGCCGTGCACGATGTAGTTGGCCACGTCGTGCACGCGGGGGTCGCCCAGCTGGCCGTCGCGCAGGCGCGAGACCGCGTCGTATTCGTACAGGCCTTGCTGGGCCTTGGTGGTGGACTTAATGTGCCACTCGATCAGCGGCATGCCGAGCGCCGCCGCCACCTCCTGCGCCAGCACGGTCTTGCCGGTGCCGGGCTCGCCCTTGACCAGCAGCGGCCGCTGCAGCTTGACCGCGGCGTTGACCGAGACCTCCAGGTCGCGGGAGGCGATGTACTTGTCGGTGCTGGCGAAGGGCATGGCGGCTCCGGCGGCGGGTAGGACCATCTAAACTTTACGACGCAAGGATGCTATCTCGGCGTGAGGAGCCGTGATGAACGCGCTGGCCTTCGACACCCATGCCCACGTGAAGCGCCTTGTGGGCGCCGGCATGTCCGAGTCTCAGGCGGAAGCGGTCATCGAGGCCCTGCGGCAGACGGCCGAGCTGCCGGACATCAGCCACCTGGCGACCAAGGCCGACCTGCAGGTGGCGAAGTCCGATCTCCAGGCCGCAGTCGGTGAAATCCGGCTTGCGACCAAGGCTGACCTGCAGGTCGCCACGTCTGATCTCCAGGCTGCGATTTCCGAACTCCGGCTCGCGACCAAGGCCGATCTCCAGACGACCAAGTCCGACCTTCAGGCCGGGATATCCGAAGTCCGGGCGGAGCTGACGGCGACCAGAGGCGAACTCCGGGGCGAGATCAAAGGTGTTCGAGGCGAGCTGATCTGGTGGATCATCGGGACCGGGGTCGCGTCGTGGGCGGCGCACCTGTTCATCAGATAGGCCGCCTTCACGCCGCTTCCGGCAGTTGCGCCCGCAGCGCCTGGTAGCGGCGCAGGTGGAAGTCCGAGGAGCCCAGCGCCTGCTCGATCATCGTGGCGCGCTTGAAGTAGTGGCTGAGCGCGAGTTCCTCGGTCAACCCGATGCCGCCGTGGATCTGCACCGCCGCCTGGCCGACGCTGGTGCAGGCGCGCCCGACATAGGCCTTGGCGGCCGAGACCGCTGCGGCGCGCTCCACCGTGGGCAGGTCGAGCTTCAAGGTGGCCATGAAGGTCATCGACAGCGACTGCTCGGCTGAGATGAACATGTCCACCATGCGGTGCTGCAGCACCTGGAAGTCGGCGATGGGGCGGCCGAACTGCTTCCTCTGCTTGGTGTAGTCCACGGTCTGGCGCACCAGCTCGCTCAGCACCCCGCCGGCCTCGGCGCAGAGCGCGGCGCGGGCCTCGTCCAGCACCGCCTCGACGTGGGGCAGCGCCTGGCCCTCCTCTCCGAGCAGGGCGTCGGCGCCCAGCGACACGCCCTCGAAGGTGACCTCCGAGGCGCGCTTGCCGTCCACGGTGGGGTAGTCGACCGTGCTCACCCCCGCCGCGTCCTTGTCCACCAGGAACAGGGACACGCCCTGCGCCTCGCGCTGGCCGCCGCCGGTGCGGGCGGTGACCAGCAGCTTGGAGGCCCAGGGCGCGGCGACGACCACGGCCTTCCTGCCGTCCAGCCGCCAGCCTTCGCCGTCGCGCTTGGCGGTGGTGGAGACGTCGGCGGGGTCGTAGCGGCCTGTGGGTTCGCCCCAGGCCAGGGCCATGACCAGCTCGCCGGCGATGATCTGCTCCACCGCGGCGTGGGCTGCGGCGCTGTCGTAGCGCTTCAGCAGGCCGGCGCCGATCACCACCGTCTCCAGGAACGGCTCGATCACGAGTGCGCGGCCGAGCTCGGTCATCACCACCATGGTGTCCACCGGACCGCCGCCCAGCCCGCCCAGGTCTTCCGGCAGGGCGGCGCCGAGGACGCCCACGTCCTGAGCCAGGGCGCGCCAGATTTCAGGGCGCCAGCCCGCCTCGGACGCCACGGCCTTGCGCCGGCTGTCGGCGTCGTAGGTGTTGCGAAGGAAGCCCTGCAGGGAGTCGCGGAGCAGGCGCTGCTCTTCGCTGAAGCTGAAGTCCATGGATAAGGGTCCGGTCTGTTCTGTTCAGGTGCGGGGCGTGCTAGAGCCCCAGCACGGCCTTGGCGATGATGTTGCGCTGAATCTCGTTGGAGCCGCCGTAGATCGAGGTCTTGCGCATGTTGAAGTAGGTGTCGGCCACGCCCCGGGCCGAGCGCGGGCCCACCGGCGCCTCGTTGCCGCCGGTGGCGTTGTGCAGCAGGTGCGGGGCGGCGTAGCGGCCGGCCGCCTCCATGGCCAGCTCGGTGGCGCGCTGCTGGATCTCGGTGCCCTTGATCTTCAGCAGGGACGATTCCGGCCCGGGCGGCTTGCCCTCGGCCTCCCGGGCCAGGCCGCGGAGTTCGGTGTACTCCAGGGCCATCAGCTCGATCTCCAGCTCGGCCATCTTGCGGGCGAAGAAGGGGTCCTGGTCGAGCGGTTCGCCGCCCACGGTCTCCTGCGAGGCGATGTCGTGCAGGCGGTCGATGGCGCGCTTGGATCTCGCGACGCCGGCGATGCCGGTGCGCTCGTGCGCCAGCAGGAACTTGGCGCAGGTCCAGCCCTTGTTCTC
>CAXUEN010000253.1:0-4318 GCA_964249945.1 uncultured Caulobacteraceae bacterium
CCAGAGCGTAGCGCACGCCCAGCGTCAGCGTCTGGTCGTGGTAGTGGCCACGGAAGCTCCCAGGCTGGATGCTGCCCGACCCTTCGCTCTTGAAGCGGATGTCCGCCGTGTCGAGCCAGGTGTACTTCAGGTCGACGTTCAGGCGGTGGGTCGCATGGTAGCTCAGGCCGGCGAAGGCCTGGTAGGCGAAGGCCACGTCGCTGTCGTTGACCGACAGCGTCTGGTTGGCCGCCTGGCCGGCGGGAACGGTGGCGAACTGGCCGTACTGGCCGACGTCAGCGCGCGCCACGCCCACGCCACCGCCGAAGAAGGGGTGGATGATGTATTGCGGCATGAAGTCGTAGATGCCGTTGCCCATCACCGTGGCGACGTTGAAGTGGCCGTGGGGCGACAGGCAGGACGAGGTCGAGCCGACGCCGCAGAGGCCGATCGGCGCGGCGCGGTCAGCCGAACCGATGAAGCTGCGGGTCTGCAGGTCGCGATAGCCGCCCTCCAGTTCCACGCGGTAGTTGGGCGTAAACTGGTAGCCGACGCGACCGAAGGCGGCCCAGCCGCCGTTGTGCACCTCGCCCAGTCGCCAGCCGAACTGGCTGCCCGTGCTGTCGTTGTTGGACGAATGGGTGCTGATGTGGTTGTCGTACAGCTGTTGCCAGCCGCCGTCGATACCGACGTAGAAGCCGTTCGGCGCGGGCGGCGATACGATATCCATGTTCAGGAAATCGAACCCTGCGGCCTGAGCCCCCGAGCCGGCAGCGAGAACCGCGGCCAGGGCGGCTCCCCCCAAAAGTGCTGTCTTCATATGTAGAGCCCTCTTCTGCCCTTAGCGACGGTCGAGACCCTCGACCTGGACGAACCTATAGCAAGGTTTTGATGACGACACAGTGTCGCAGCAGCCACACCGTCAAGCTTTCACACAAGAAATACAAGCGTCCGGTTAACGAAAGTTTGGTTCGCAGCAGCATCGCCTGTCCCGCCACAAGGTCGCCCCTTATCGCGCGATCCAGCGGCGCAACGGCGCCGGCCCAAGCTTCGGTCTCCGGCTTTCCCTCACCCCACCCTTACGACCTTGGGAATGCTGCGT
Source organism: uncultured Caulobacteraceae bacterium (assembly GCA_964249945.1). Classification (GTDB taxonomy): domain Bacteria; phylum Pseudomonadota; class Alphaproteobacteria; order Caulobacterales; family Caulobacteraceae; genus CAHJWH01. The sequence continues at coordinate 1,082 of CAXUEN010000253.1, forward strand.
CTGCCCTGTCGTTCCCGGCCGGCGCGGCTCCCCTTCGCAGTGCGGCATTTTGGCGACATCGAGGCAGGTTGCAAGGTCAAAGTTCCCGCACCGGACCAGGATTGCGCGCCCGCGCCCTCAACCATAGCACGCCGGCCAGATCCGACACCGAAGCGCGCAGCCGGCCCAGGTTGGAGTATTTGGACCGGCCGCTGGTCCGCGCCCGGTGACCGACGTCCTCGAACACGACCTCGAAGCCCTCGCGGAGCATCAGGGCCGGGAGGAAGCGGTGCATGTGGTCGAAGTAGGGCAGGCGCAGATAGGCTTCGCGCCGCATGGCCTTGAGGCCGCATCCGGTGTCGTCCGCCCCGTCGCGCAGCAGCCGCCGCCGCAGCCCGTTGGCGACTCGCGAACCCCAGCGCTTGGCGGCGCTGTCCTGGCGGCGGGCGCGGCGGCCGCTCACCAGGCCGAGGGCCGGGTCGCCCGCCGCCAGGCGCCGGACCAGGCGCGGGCCGTCGGCGGGATCGTTCTGGCCGTCGCCGTCCAGGGTGACCACGATCGCGCCCCGGGCGGCCAGCACGCCAGTGCGGATGGCCCGGCTCTGGCCGGCGTTCGCCGCGTGGCGCAGAACCCGCAGCTGGGGCAGATCGGCGCGCAGCGCCTGCAGCCGGGCCGACGTCGCGTCCCGGCTGGCGTCGTCGACGAAGACGATCTCATGGGCCCAGCCGGCGAAGGCCGAGGCGACCTCCCGCGCGAGAGCGGCGCAGGCGCCCTGCTCGTCGAACATGGGGGCCACGATGGAGATCTCGACGGCGGTCGAGGCGGGGGGGCGTTCGCAGTCGGTGTCCACGCCCGCTCATAGCGGCTTTCCGGCGGGCAGGTGAAGGCGCGACCGCCGTGACGGATGTCAGCGACGCCGCCGCAGGCGAAGCAGGGGCCGCAGCACCGAAACGACCATGATGAGGGGCGCCAGCGCGTAGGCCAGCATCAGCCTACGCGGGTTGTCGGCGCGCTTGCGGAAGTAGCGAACCAGCCCCAAACCCTTGAAGACCTCCACCTTCAGCGGCGAAGTGTGGCTGGTGGAGCCCAGGTGCACCACCCGCGCCATGGGCGCGAACAGCACCTGGCCGCCGCTGCGGCGCATGCGCCAGCACAGGTCCACGTCCTCCACGTGCAGGAAGTAGCCCTCGTCCAGCCCGCCCAGGCCGGTATAGTCGTCGTGGGTGATGGCGAAGCAGGCGCCGGAGATGGTGGGCACGGCGAGAAGCTGGCCCGGTTCCGGATCGTGCTCGTGATGGATCTCGAACCGCTCCAGCCCCCGGGCGGCGTGGGACAGGCGGGTCAGGCTGAGGAGCGCGGTCACCGGCGTCACCTCGCCCCGGCGGGCCCCGCGCTGCTCGGCCCCGTCGACGTTGAGGATGCGCGCGCCCACCAGCCGGGGCGCAGGGGTGGCGTCCACCGCCTCCACCAGGGCGGCGATGCAGCCGGGCTGCAGGAAGGCGTCGGGGTTCAGCACCACCAGCACGCGCCCGTTGGCCGCCTCGCCCCCCATGTTGCAGCCGCGGGCGAAGCCGACATTGCCGTGGCCGCGGAAGACGCGCATGCGCCGGTCGGCCGCGGCCGCGTCCTGCACCGCCGCCTCCTCGGGGGTGGAGCCGTTGTCGATGAGGATGAACTCGTCGACCAGCGGCTCGGCCAGCACCCTGGCTATGCTGTGCTCCAGCGCCTCGCCCGTGCGGTAGACCACCATGATCACGCTCACCTGCGCGCCGAGCGGCGGCGCCAGCACGCGCGCGCGGGTGATCAGGCCGCCGTTTAGCGGGCGGACGTAGCTGTTCATGCGTCCTCCAGCACCGGCTGCGGCTGGGGCGCGGGCTGGTCGGGCGTGCGGGCCAGGTCGGGCGGCAGGGCTTCCTCGGCGAGGCGGCCGGCGGCCTCCTCCAGCGCCAGGATGGTCTGCCGGTCGGAGCCGAACCTGCGGAGCGCCAGCTGACCCGTCTCCGCCTCCTTGCGGCCGACCACGGCGATGACGGGGACCTTGGACAGGCTGTGCTCGCGAATCTTGTAGTTGATCTTCTCGTTACGCGTGTCGATCTCCACCCGCAACCCGGCGGCGCGCAGCCGCTCCACAGCCGTGCGGGCATAGCCGTCGGCGTCGGAGGTGATGGTCGCCACCACCACTTGCACAGGCGCCAGCCATAGCGGGAAGGCCCCCGCGTAGTTCTCGATCAGGATGCCGATGAAGCGCTCGAACGAGCCCAGGATCGCCCGGTGGAGCATGACTGGGCGCTGCTTGGAGCCGTCCTCGGCCACATACTCGGCATCCAGCCGCTCGGGCAGGTTGTAGTCGAGCTGCAGCGTCCCGCAGGTCCAGGTTCGCCCGATGGCGTCCTTGACGATGAAGTCGAGCTTGGGCGCGTAGAAGGCGCCGTCGCCCTCAGCGATCACCGGCTCCACCCCGGCCTTGCGGGAGGCGGAGAGGAGCACGCCCTCGGCCTTGTCCCAGAAGGCGTCCGAGCCCACCCGCTCGTCCGGCCGAGTGGCCAGGGCGACGTGGTCGGTGTACAGGCCGAGGTCGCCGTGGATCAGGCGGGTGAGGCGGATGAAGCGCTCCGTCTCCGCCTCGATCTGGTCCTCGCGGCAGAAGATGTGGGCGTCGTCCTGGGTGAAGCCGCGCACCCGCATCAGCCCGTGCAGCGACCCGGAGGGCTCGTAGCGGTGGCAGGCCCCGAACTCGGCCATGCGCAGCGGCAGGTCGCGGTAGGATTTCTGGCCCATGTTGAAGATCTGCACGTGGCCCGGGCAGTTCATGGGCTTTAGCGAAAGGACCTCGCCCTCCTCCGTCTCGCAAACGAACATGTTCGGCCGGTACTTCTCCCAGTGGCCGGACTTCTCCCAGAAGCTGCGGTCGAGCACCTGGGGCGTCTTCACCTCGCCGTAGCCGGCGGTGTCCAGACGCCTGCGCATGTAGGCCTCCAGCGTGCGGTAGAGCGTCCAGCCCTTGGGGTGCCAGAACACCATGCCCCGGCCTTCCTCCTGGAAGTGGAACAGGTCCATGGCGCGGCCGATCTTCCTGTGATCGCGCCGCTCCGCCTCCTCGATGCGGTGGAGGTAGGCGGCGAGGTCCGCCTCGCTAGCCCAGGCGGTTCCGTAGATGCGCTGCAGCTGGGCGTTCCTGTGGTCGCCCCGCCAGTAGGCGCCGGCGAGCTTGGTCAGCTTGAACGCCTTGCCCACGAAGCGGGTGGAGGGCAGGTGCGG
>CAXUEN010000254.1:0-4311 GCA_964249945.1 uncultured Caulobacteraceae bacterium
GTGGTGGACGGGCCGCCCGCCCTCGACGCCCTGGGCCTGCTGGTGCCGCCGCCCCACGCGCCGAACCTGCGCCCCGACCTGATCTTCCTTCCCCTGCTCGGCTTCGACCGCACGGGCGCACGCCTCGGGCAAGGCGGCGGCTACTACGACCGCACCCTGGCGGCCCTGCGCGCGGAGGGTCCGCCGGTGCGCGCCATCGGCTTGGCCTTCGGCGGCCAGGAGGTCCCGCACGTCCCCACGGACTCCTTCGACCAGCCACTCGATGGCGTTCTGACCGAAACGGCCTATCTGGATTTCGCAGGAGCCGCCGAACCCATGCACGCCCCCCTATGAGACTGGCCTTCTTCGGCGACGTCATCGGCCGCTCGGGGCGCGAGGGCCTGACCACCCACCTGCCCCGGCTGCGCCGGACCCTGGCGCTGGACTTCGTGGTGGTGAATGCGGAGAACGCCGTCGCCGGCTTCGGCATCACCGCCAAGACCGCCGAAGAGCTGTTCGACGCGGGGGCCGACTGCCTCACGCTCGGCAATCACAGCTGGGACCAGCGCGAGGCGCTGACCTATATCGACCGGGAACCGAGGCTGCTCCGCCCGCTGAACTATCCACGGCTGAGCCATGCGCCGGGGCAAGGCGCCTGGATGTTCGATGCGCCCGGAGGCCGCCGTGTGCTGGTGATGAACGCGCTCGGCCGCGTGCACATGGACAGTCTGGACGACCCGTTCTCCGCCGTGGACGCCCAGCTGGAGGCCTGTCCCCTGGGCATGGCGGCGGACGCCATCATCGTGGACATGCACTGCGAGGCGACCTCGGAGAAGATGGCCATGGGCCATTTCTGCGACGGGCGGGCGAGCCTGGTGGTGGGCACCCACACCCACGTCCCCACCGCCGACACCCAGGTGCTGCCGGGCGGCACCGCCTACCAGACCGACGCCGGCGGTTGCTGCGATTACGACAGCGTCATCGGCATGGTGAAGGAGGAGGCGGTCCGCCGCTTCGCCACCCGCCTGCCCGGCGGCCGCCACCAGCCGGCCTCCGGGCCCGCCACGGTCTGCGGGGTCTATGTGGAGACCGATGCGCTGACGGGGCTGGCGGTGCGGGCCGAACCGATCCGCATCGGCGGCCGGCTGGCGGCGCACGTGCCCGAGCCGGAGCGGGCGGTCGCCTGATCGTCCGCCTTCTACCGTACCGCCTTCTACCGTACCGCCTTCAGCCGCCCGTCCCGGCGAACGCTGGGATGGGCGGAGCTGATGCAAGCCATCGCGCCCTGCGCTGAGCCCACCGACAGCCCTCAGGCCAGCCACACCATCATCCGCGTCGCCACCGCCTGCCCGCGGCCAAGGCTGAACCGGTCGCGCACCTCGCCGGTGTAGAGGAAGCCCGCCTTCTCCAGTACGCGGCCGGACACTGGATTATCGGCGAAATGGCCGGCCAGGAGGGCCCGGCAGCTCCAGTCCCGCGCCGCCCAGCTCAGAAGGCCGCAGACCGCCTCGGTCGCCAGACCTCTCCTGCGAAAGGTCCCGCCCAGCCAGAAGCCGAGTTCCGCACAGACGCCTTTGCCACGATAAAGGCCCGCCATGCCGATTGGACCCACCTCCCGATGTTCAATCAGGAAGGCGCGCGCGCGTGTCGGACCGTTCCTGACCAAGGCGTCGAGGTAGAGTTTCGCGTCGGCTAGCCTGTAAGGGTGGCGGACGCCCGTGGTCATCCGCGCGACTTCGGCATCGTTGGCCAACTCGGCGATGTAGACGGCGTCCGGCAGTAAGGGCGGACGAAGCGTCAGCCGTTCCGTCTCGATCCTGGGCTCAAGCTCAGTGCACATCCTTCCCCCTCGCGAGCCGTCCAGGCCCGCTGCGCCCGAGGGGAGAAACGTAGACGGGGAAGCCCGGTGATCCGGACTCCCCCGCGGGACTGACCTTGCGGTCCGGATCGCTGGTGGCGACCCGGAGGGCGGATCGCCTGCTCTACTCGGCGGCCATGACGGTCGCATCGGCCGAGGCGTTCTCGTTGGCCGGCACGATGGAGACGTAGGTGCGGTTGTCCCGCTTGGTGGTGTACTTTACCGCCCCCGTCTCGGTGGCGAACAGGGTGTGGTCGCGACCGAGGCCGACATTGGTCCCCGGCCAGAACTTGGTGCCGCGCTGGCGCACCAGGATGTTGCCGGCCAGGGCGTGCTCGCCGCCGAACTTCTTCACGCCGAGGCGCTGGCCGGCCGAATCGCGGCCGTTGCGGGAGGAGCCGCCGGACTTCTTGTGAGCCATATCGCTGTCCTTTCCTGCTAGCGCTTACGCTTCAACCAGCGCGTGATCCTCAGGGATCGGCGCATTGGCGCGGGGCGCCAGGTTGCGGGCGCGCTCGCGGAGCGTCGCGCGGGTGGTGAGGTCGACCTCGCCGTCCCACCTGTGGTCCGCCCCGCCGGCGCTGAGGCCTGTGACGCGCAGCACGCTCTCCTGCTGGCGGTGGTTCTTGTGGCGGCGGTGGCCCTGACGGGGGATCTTCTTGACGGTATAGACCTTCTCGCCCTTTCGGGTCTCGATGAAGGTCGCGGTGACCACCGCGCCCTCCACCATGGGCGCGCCGACGGTCACGCCATCCGCGCCGCCGACCATCAGCACCTGGTCGAAGGACACTTCCGCGCCGGGCTCGCCCGCCTCCAGCTTCTCGACGACCAGCAGGTCGCCCGGCTGCACCCGGTACTGCTTACCGCCGGTCTTGATCACCGCGTACATGGGAGAAGAACCTTGTCAGTCGGCAGCCACACGTGTGTGGCGCAAAAACGAAGCGCCCGCGAGTGACCCCGCGGGCGGTGAGGAGCGCAATATACGGATCGGATGTCCTACGTCAACGTCGCACGGTCGGCTTGCTTAGATAGCCGAGCGATGTGAGTTTCCCGCCATGCGACCGCCGCTCACCCTCGTAGCAATGTCGGTCATGCTACTGACCGCCTGTGAACCAACGCCGCGGCTTGCGAGGAACTTGCCTTCTGACAATGCATACTTGGCGTTCAATCAGCGGCTAGCCGCCCGCTTCCCTCTCGGATCACCCAGCGTTGCTTTAGTTTCGGAGCTGAAACGCGAGCACTTCGGCATCAACACATTCGGCGAAGAGATCGCGGAGCAGCAGCGCAACGACCCCGATGATGCCCGCTTTGCAGAACAGCAAATTCGTCGCAACTTGGGCCGTTACGACTTCTATTCACGGCGGACGGCACTCCAGGGTGTTTGCAGCAACATTTGGTCGATCTACTATTCAGTTCAGAATAGCAAGATCACCGCAATTCACGGTGAGTTCAGGTTCGGCGGATGTCCGTAGCCAAAAAGCTTCTGCGCCGTCAGAGCCAAACGTCACCCCTTCAGGCTCTCGTCGATCCCCTTGCAGGCCTCGACCAGGCCCTTCACCGAGTCCACCGACTTGGCGAACATGGCGCGCTCGGCCTCGTCCATCGGGAACTCGATGACGCGCTCCACGCCGCCGGCGCCGATCACCACCGGCACGCCGACGTACATGTCCGACAGGCCGTACTGGCCGGTGAGGTGGGCGGCGGCGGGCAGGACGCGCTTCTTGTCCTTCAGGTAGCTGGTCGCCATGGCGATGGCGCTCTCTGCGGGGGCGTAGAAGGCCGAGCCGGTCTTCAGCAGGGCGACGATCTCGCCGCCGCCGCCGCGGGTGCGCTTGACGATGGCGTCCAGGTCTTCCTGGCTCAGCATGCCCTGCTCCACCATCACGCTCAGGGGCAGGCCGCCGACGGTGGAGTGGCGGGTCATGGGCACCATGTCGTCGCCGTGGCCGCCGAGCGTCCAGGCGTGTACGTCCTCCACCGACACCCCGACCTTCTCGGCCAGGAAGTAGGCGAAGCGCGCGCTGTCCAGGACGCCCGCCATGCCGACGACCTTCTGGGGCGGCAGGCCGGAGAACTGCTGCAGCGCCCAGACCATGGCGTCGAGTGGGTTGGTGATGCAGATCACGAAGGCGTCCGGCGCGTGCGCCTTGATGCCCTCGCCCACCGCCTTCATCACCTTCAGGTTAATGCCGAGCAGGTCGTCGCGGCTCATGCCGGGCTTACGCGGCACGCCGGCGGTGACGATGCAGACGTCGGCGCCGGCGATGTCCTCATAGGCGTTGGCGCCGCGGAGCCGCACGTCGGAGCCGAACACGCTGGTGGCCTCGGCGATGTCCAGCGACTTGCCCTGGGGCGTGCCCTCGGCGATGTCGAACAGGATCACGTCGCCGAGTTCCGCGCGCGCGGCCACGTGGGCCAGGGTGCCGCCGATCATGCCGGCGCCGATGAGGGCGATCTTCGCGCGAGCCATGGGG
>CAXUEN010000255.1:0-4281 GCA_964249945.1 uncultured Caulobacteraceae bacterium
CATCTGCATGTCCGCCATGCGCACGCCGTGAAGGCCCACCGCCAGCGGCTCGACCAGGGCGCCGTCGGCGATCGAGAGCGTCTGCGGCAAGGCCACCGCGGCGCCTTCGGGCAGCCGCAGGTACTCGCCGAAGCCGCCCATGCCGCCGTCCGCCTTGACGCACAGCAGCGGCAGGCCGCGCAAGCAGGCCTCGCACTGGCCGCAGCCGGCCTGGGCCATGCCGCTCACCCGGTCGCCCACGCGGAAGCGCTCGACCGCGTGGCCCACCGCCACCACTTCTCCGGCGTACTCATGGCCGATCACCGTGCCGGCTTGGAAGTCCCAGCCGTGGCCGGAGGTCATGTGCAGGTCGGTGCCGCAGATGCCGCAGCGCTCCACCTTGACGATGACGTCGCCCGGACGCGGTTCCGGATCGTCCAGCGTCTCAATGGCGAGGACCTGCCCCTCGCCCGCGCCCTTGAACACCGCCGCCTTCATGCGAGCGCCCCGGCCTTCCGCGCGGGGACCAGGCCGAAGCGGTCGGGGTAGTCGCCGAAGCGCTCGAGGATCTCGTCCTCGCTCATCCCGAAGTCGGTGGCCTGGTAGGTGTGCGCGCCATGCGCCATCTCGGGCTTATCGTCCACGCGGCGCAGCATCTTCGCCTCGGTGTCCGCGTCCAGCTTCAGCCCGAACTTGTCGTAGATGCGCGCGATCACCTCCATCGGATGACGGTGGAAGTCGCCGTGGACGACGTCGATGATCTGGTCGCCGTGCGCCTTGCGCACCGGCTCTGCGTCGCGGATCGCTTTGGCCCATTTCTCCACTTCGCGCAGGCCCATGAGCTGCGCGCGCTCGGAGACGCGGCCCACCTCGATCGCCTCGTGCGCCTGGATCAGCAGCTGGCAGAGCGACGGCACCGCCTTGGCGGGGTTGCGGTGGGTCTGGATCACGCAGGCGTCGGGGAAGATGGCGAACAGCAGGTCGAGATTGGCGATGTGGCCAGGGTTCTTCAGCAGCCAGCGCTTCTCCGGCTCATCGGCGCCCACCAGCTGCAGGACGCTCTTCAGGTAGCGGTAGCCCGGCAGCTCGCTCTGGGTCTGCCACCAGGCGTCGTAGTTCGCCGCCGACCAGTTGCAGGCGAAGCGGTTGGTGACGAAGCCCTGGCGCATGATCTCCATGCACTCGTCGACCTCTTCGGCGACGATGTTATGCGCCGCGCGCATCCGCGGGTTGGCCGCGAACATGGCCTCCAGGATCGCCTCGGTGCGCTGGAAGTGGGGGTTCGACGCCCAGGTGTCGCGGGGCGGGCGCGGCATGGGCGCATTGGTGATCCAGGTCTGCAGCCCTTGGAACTGCGGGTCCACGGCCATCAGCTTATGGAGCGCGGTGGTGCCCGTGCGGGGAATGCCGGTGATGACGACGGGCGCGCGGATGGTCACGCCGGCCGCGTCCGGGCGCGCCTTCATCGCCGCCACCGCGATCGCCCGGGCGGAGAGCGCCGTCGCGAGTTCGCTCCACGCATAGCTCCGTCCGGACGCGGAGAAATGCGGATCGTAGTCCATCGAATGCAGCAGGACGCGCAGGCCCAGCGCATAGTCGTCCGGCCCGAAGTCGGTAAGGCCGGTGCGCGCGGTGACGAGCTCATGCAAGCGGTCGCCGGCGGTGGCAAAGCGCTCCGGCGGCGCTGCGGGATCGGACATGTCGTTCACCACCGTCTCCGACGCTGCGCGGCCTGGACGCGCTGGCGAAGTTCCTCCGCGCGCGCCTCCCGCGACACGGTCGGCGTGTCGGCGGGCAGGTGGTCGCGGAGCTCCGAGAGCCTGACGCGCTTCAGCTCCGGCAACGGGTTGCTGTCGCAGTCGTACCAGCGGCCATAGATCGTGCCCTGCTTGAACCCCGCCGGATCGAGCCAGTTGGGCACGCCCGGATCCTCCAGCGCTACCACCGCCCGCAGCTTGCCGTCCGAGCTGATCTTTGCGGTGGCCCCGTTTATGCTGGAGAGCCGGTAGACGAACTCGACCACGCCGAAATAGGGGTCGTTGAGCTGGATGTTCCAGTAGGGCCGGACCTGCGGCAGCTCAGTCTCGATGATCAGCGCCTCGCCGTCCTCCAGCTCGAACACCGCCGGCCAGTAGATCTGCTTGGAGAGGCCGCCGGCGTATTTGGTCGGCTCGAACCTGTTGACGCCGACACGCTGCTTGATGCCGTTCTGCATGCCCAGGAACAGCTTGCTGGTGCGCTTGGGGAAACGCGACATCTCGCCGATGCGCGCATAAATTTCCTCGGGCGTCAGGCGCGCCTTGGGCGCGACGGAATCGAGGCACGCTATGGTCAGCTGGGGATCGCGCTCGTTAGCCCAGTCGTAGCTGCGGTAGCGGATCATCATGTAGTCGGCTTCGGGCGAGAGCTTGCCCCAGTTGCCGGCGTGGCCCTCCGGCCGCTCGGTGCTGAACAGGATCTCGAACTCGCCGTCCGAGCCGAAGGTCATGTCGGTGTCGTCGAGGTCGTTGTAGCCGGAGCCCACGAAGTCGCTGTCGCGCATCCCGACCAAACCGGCCCCGGTGGAGAAGGTCAGCATCTTCACCGTGCCGCGATTGCCCGCGACGCGATAGCGACGCCCCGGCGTCATCGGCGAATAGAGATAGATGTCGTCCGGGTTCGGCTGCAGCGTGTAGACCGGGTTCCAGAGCGGCGACCAGTCCGGATGGTCGCCGTCGGCATGGAAGAAGGCGAAATAGGAGAAGGACAGGCTCATCATGATCTGGCGGTAGATGTCCGCCCGATAGGCGGGATCGTCCGGCCGCCAGGTGTTCGCGATCTCGTCCACGGCGCCTTCGAGATCGCCGAGATAGTCCAGCAGGCCCAGGCTCGGGACGGCCGTCATCGTGTCACCACCGTGTCTCGTCCTCTTCAGCGGCCCGACGCTATGGGCAACGGGCGGAGGAGGCAAACGCGGGCCGCCGGCCCCGACCTCTCCATCGCCGGACCGATATCCCCCAGGCGCGTCCGCAAGAGGCCGCCGGCCGCAGTCCGGTTCCTGGGCATGAGGATGGCCCTACTCGATGAGGCCCAGCACCGTGCCGACCTCGTAGGTCTCGCCCGCCGGCTTGTGGATGCGGAGCGTGCCAGTGGCGGGCGCCTCGATCTCGTTGGTCGACTTGTCGCTCTCCACCGTGAACAGGGGCTGGCCTTCGCTCGCCTGCTGGCCCTCCTGGACCAGCCATTCAGTGAGTTCGCCCTCGTTCATCGAGAATCCGATCTTGGGCAGCAGGATCTCGGTCGCCATGGTCTTGGTCCTCCTCGGTCGATGTCAGCGGCGGGCGTTGGGATCGGGGTCCCATACCGGCGCGCGCTTCTCGGCGAAAGCCTTGGGCCCCTCCTCGAAATCCGGATGCCGCCAGTGCGATTTCAGCAGCTCCCACCCGAACTCCAGCGCCTGCGGGTCGGGCATGCCGGCGAAGCCCCAGATGGCGCGCTTGCTGAGCGCCATCGCCTGGGGCGAGTTCTTCGCCATCGCCCGCGCCAGCTCCCGGCCGCGCTCCAGGGCCGCCTCCCGCGTCGGTTCCAGCAGGTCCACCAGGCCGAGCTGGAAGGCGCGGGACGCCGGCATGCGGTAGCCCCTGCCGGCGAGCGCCATGAGCAGCGCCGCGCCGGGGCCCGCCCGCCGCGCGACGCCCAGGGACTCCAGCGCCGACACCTGGCCGACGGTGACGTGGGTGTCCATGAACTGGACGCCTTCGTGGGCGACCACCACGTCGGCCTCGGCGACGAAGTGCAGGCCGCCGCCGTTGCAGAGGCCATTCACCACGCAGATCACAGGCTTCGCCACGTGCATCTGCTGGGGCGTGAACCTGTTCGCCGTCTGGTGGCTCACGTTGTTGAGGCTGCCCTTGCCGACCTCGAGCTGGCCGACGCTCGCCCCGGTGCAGAAGTGCCGCTCGCCCGCCCCGGTCAGCAGGACCACCCGGATGTCGGGCGTCGCGTTCACCTGCGTCCAGGCCGCCTCCAGCGCCGCCAGCATGTTGGGCGCCATGGCGTTGCCCTCGTGCGGCCGGTTCAGGGTGAGGAGGGCGACCCCGTCCTCCACCTCCAGCAGGACCGGCTGAGCCTCCATGTCGTCGCTCATCCACGCCTTTCGCCGCCTGCCAGCCGACTTTCGCTAGGCCCCCCGCGCGCCAGCGTCTTGATAAGGCGCGACAGCCGTCTTCGTGGCCCGCCGCCGGCCGTGACTTTTCCAGCTAACGCTTTAAGGTGAAGCCCTCTGCTGGAGGGCCCGATGGCGGACGACGGTTCGAACCTGAT
>CAXUEN010000256.1:0-4277 GCA_964249945.1 uncultured Caulobacteraceae bacterium
ATGTCGGACCGGTTCGGCCGGCGCGCGCCGATCCTGGGCGGAGCGGGGCTTTACTGCGTGGCCAGCGGGCTCTGCGCCCTGTCCACCCACGTGGACCTGTTGATCGGCGCCCGCCTGCTGCAGGCGCTGGCCGCGTGCGCGGGGTCGGTGGTGGCGCGCGCGGTGGTGCGCGACCGCTACGACGACCATGAGGTGCTGCACGTGCTGTCGCTGCTCACCCTGATCTTCGGCGTGGCGCCGGTGCTGGCCCCGCTGGTGGGCGGCTGGGTGCTGGGTGTGGCGGACTGGCGCTGGATCTTCGGGTTGCAGGCCCTGTTCGGCTTGGCGGCGGGCGCGGCCGCCTTCTTCCGCCTGCCCGAGAGCCGGTCGGAGGCGACGAGGGCGCAGGCCAGGGCTGAGAACGCCTTCGCCAGCTATCTGGCCCTGCTGCGTCAGCCCCTGCTGATCGGCTACCTGCTCACCGGCGGCCTCGCCGGCGCGGCGCTGTTCAGTTACATCACCTCGGCGCCGCGCATGGTGATCGGCGAGTTCCACATCCCTCCGGCCCATTTCGGCTGGGTGTTCGGCATCAATGCGGTCGGCCTGATCGGGGCGGGGCAGGTCAACGCCCGGCTGGCGCGGAGCATCCACGCCGACACCCTGGTGCAGGCGGCGCTGCTCTCGGCCCTAGCCGCAAGCGCGGTTCTGGCCGTCTGCGCCTTCACCGGCTGGGGCGGCATGTGGGGCGTGCTGGCGCCGTTGTTCGTGGTGATCTCAGGGCTCGGCTTCAGCCAGCCCAACACCACCGTCGCCGCCATGGCGGTGGACCGCAGGCGAGCGGGCGCCACCGCCGCCCTGCTCGGCACAGCCTTCTTCGGGGTCGGCAGCCTGTCCGGCGTGGCGACGAGCCTGATCCCCGGACGCGCCTCGGTCGCCATGGCCTGCGTGATCGCCGGCACGCTGGTGCTGGCCCTGGGAAGCTACCGGGGGCTGGTGTTTCCACGGGTCGGAGGTCGGACGCGGTAGCCTCGGCGGCCTCACGCCTGGGAAGACCGGTGCATGCAAGCCGCCGCTCTCCCTCTCCCGGAGACCAGTGTTATCACAGATAAGCAAACAGCTCTAAGATGAAGCTCTGCTTCCATGCGGCGAGCTTCATCGTTCTGGATATGGATCGCTTGTCCGGGTGGGCTCTGAGGATGTCGAGCGCGGTACGGCGGATCAGGGCGAGGTTCGGGGCGACGTTGTCTTTTCGGGGTCGGGCGTCGTCTTTGTGAAAGACAACGTCCAGCCGACAGCGCCACGAATGGCAGCGCGCTCAGATCATGGCGAGCGTTCACGTCCTGAGGATCACGGACCTCCCGCAGGATCGTCAGCACCACTTCCATCGCACGGCTCTCTCAAAGGAAGGCCCGCGTCAGAGTCCTGCTCGATCACCTCAGCAAGACACCATCTACTGAAATGCGATTCTTCTGCCTTCGAAGGTGGAGGGAGGTCTAGGTTCAACTTGGAGCGACGGCGCTCGTTCCTACCCGCTCGCCTTCTCCAGCGCCGCCTGGGCCGCCGCCAGCCGGGCGATCGGCACGCGGTAGGGCGAGCAGGAGACGTAGTCTAGCCCCACCGCCTCGCAGAAGGCGATCGACGCCGGGTCGCCCCCGTGCTCGCCGCAGATGCCGAGCTTAACTTCCGGGCGGGTGCTGCGTCCCCGCTCGGCCCCCAGCCGCACCAACTCGCCCACGCCCTCTTGGTCCAGCGACACAAAGGGGTCCTTCTCGATGATCCCCTTCTTCAGGTAGGCGTCCAGGAATTTGCCGCTGTCGTCGCGGCTGATGCCGAAGGTGGTCTGGGTCAGGTCGTTGGTGCCGAAGCTGAAGAACTCCGCATGCTCGGCGATCTGGTCGGCCCGGAGCGCAGCGCGCGGCAGCTCGATCATCACGCCGACCTTGTAGTCGAGCGTCACGCCCCGCTCCTGCAGCACCGCCGAGGCGGTGTCGTCGGTGAGCTTGCGCAGGAACGCGATCTCCTCCTTCTTGGCCACCAGCGGATGCATCACCTCCACGATGGGCGCCTCGCCCTTGGCGGCGACGGTGCAGGCGGCCTCGAAGATGGCGCGCACCTGCATCTCGTAGATTTCCGGGAAGGCGATGCCGAGCCGGCAGCCGCGCCAGCCCAGCATGGGGTTGGTCTCGGCCAGCTCGCCCGCGCGTCGCTTCAGCTTGACCGGATCGAGCCCGGCGGAGGCGGCCAGCTCCTCGATCTCGGCGTCTGTATGGGGCAGGAACTCGTGCAGCGGCGGGTCGAGCAGGCGGATGGTGACCGGCAGCCCGGCCATGATCTCGAACAACTCCTCGAAGTCCTTGCGCTGGAAGGGGATGATCTTGGCCAGAGCCGCGCGCCGTCCCGCCTCGTCGTCGGCCAGGATCATCTCGCGCACCGCCGCGATGCGGTCCTCGTCGAAGAACATGTGCTCGGTGCGGCACAGCCCGATGCCCTCCGCCCCGAACCCCCTCGCGGTGCGCGCGTCCAGCGGCGTCTCGGCGTTGGCGCGGACCTTCAGCCGGCGCACGCGGTCGGCCCATTCCATCAGCTGGGAGAAGTCGCCGCTTAGCTCCGGCTCGATCATCTTCACCGCGCCGCAGAGCACCTCGCCCTTGGCGCCGTCGATGGTGACGACCTCGCCGCACCTGAAGCTGCGGCCCCGGGCGCGCAGCACCCCCGCCTTCTCGTCGATCTGGATCTCGCCGGCGCCGGAGACGCAGGGCCGCCCCATGCCCCGCGCCACCACCGCCGCGTGGCTGGTCATGCCGCCTCGGCAGGTGACCACGCCCCGCGCCGCATGCATGCCGTGGATGTCCTCCGGCGAGGTCTCCTCCCGCACCAGGATCACCGCCCGGCCGAGCTCGGCCAGCCGCTCCGCCTCGTCGGCGGCGAAGACGATCTCACCGGTGGCGGCGCCGGGGGAGGCCGGCAGCCCGCTGGCGATCACGTCGCGGATGGCGCCGGGATCGATGGCGGGGTGCAGCAGCTGGTCCAGCGACGACGGCTCGACACGCGAGATCGCCTCCTCTCTGGAGATCAGCCCCTCGGCCACCTGGTCCACCGCGACCTTCAGCGCCGCCTTGGCGGTGCGCTTCCCGTTGCGGGTCTGGAGCATGTAGAGCACGCCCTGCTCCACGGTGAACTCGATGTCCTGCATGTCGCGGTAGTGGTGCTCCAGCCGCTCCACGACGTCCTTGAACTGGGCGAACACCTCCGGCATCGCCTCCTCCATCGAGGGGGCTGACTCGCCCATCTCCTCGCGGCCGATCCTGGTGAGCGCCTGGGGCGTACGGATGCCGGCGACCACGTCCTCCCCTTGCGCGTTGATCAGGAACTCGCCGTAGAGCCGCGCCTCGCCGGTCGACGGGTTGCGGGTGAAGGCGACGCCGGTGGCGGAGGTCTCGCCCATGTTGCCGAACACCATGGACTGGACGTTGACGGCGGTCCCCCAGCTCTCCGGGATGTCGTGCATGCGGCGGTAGAACTTGGCCCGGTCATTCATCCAGCTGGCGAACACCGCCCCGATCGCGCCCCAGAGCTGGTCGCGCGGGTTCTGCGGGAAGGGCTGGCTCAGCTCGCGTGTCACCGCGGCCTTGTAGTCGCCGACCACCTTCTCCCAATCACCTGCGGTGAGGGCGGTGTCCACCGACACCTCCAGCCGCTCCTTGTGGTCGTCCAGGATCTCCTCGAACAGGCTGTGCTCCAGCCCCAGCACCACATTAGAGTACATCTGGATGAAGCGGCGATAGCTGTCGAAGGCGAACCGGCGGTCGCCGGAGAGGACGCTCAGCCCCTCCACCGTCTGGTCGTTGAGCCCGAGGTTCAGCACCGTATCCATCATGCCCGGCATCGACGCCCGGGCGCCCGAGCGCACCGAGACGAGCAACGGGTTGGCCGCCTCCCCGAACCGCTTGCCGGCCTGACTCTCCACCTTGGCCAGGGCCTGATCGACCTGCTCCTGCAGCCCCGCCGGGTAGCTCTTGCCCTCGGCATAGTAGTGGACGCAGGCCTCGGTGGTGATGGTCAGGCCCGGAGGCACGGGGAGGCCTAGCGAACTCATCTCCGCCAGGTTGGCGCCCTTGCCGCCCAGCAGGTTCTTCATCCTGGCGTCGCCGTCGGCTGCGCCCCCGCCGAAGGAATAGACCCAGCGCGTGGTCGACGCCGCCTTGGGGACCTCGTTGAAACCATCGGCCATCACGTTCTCCAGAGCCCTGGCGGACTATCTACACCGTCTTCGCTGCGGGCGCGAAGACGGTGTAGAT
>CAXUEN010000257.1:0-4259 GCA_964249945.1 uncultured Caulobacteraceae bacterium
GCGGAGCTCCAGATGACGGGGCACGAAAAGCACGGACGGCGGTCCGGGGGAAACGGCGACGGCCTGCGCCGATTTGGCTCAGGCCGCCAACACCCTGACCCGACTAGCTAATCTCTGACGGAGGGCCAGCCTACAAAGACGTAAGCTGTATCCTCGTATTGCTGTGGTGTTGCAGAGCTAACTCACGATCGCATTCATCCGCACCGGACGCCGCCATGGCCTCTCTCGTTTTCCACGACCCGTCCGGACGGCGCGGCCGGCGTGCCGGTCTGGCGCTGGGTCTCCTGCTGGCGGGGGTGTTCGCCATCCTGTCGGCCTTCGTGGCGACGCTGGCCATCGCGCCGCGCATCCCGTCGCTGGCCTTCCACAATCCCCGCGTCCTCACCTCGCTCAGCGTGGCCGAGGCGCCGGCGCGTTCGCACGCGGTGTGGACCCGCGTTCCCCGCCCGATGGGTCCGCTGGGCTCGCGCGCCAAGCCGCTGAACGTTGGCTTCTACGTCAGCTGGGACGAGATGAGCCGCGAGTCCCTGGCCGACCACGTCAACCAGCTGGACATCGTGGCGCCCCAGTGGGTGCTGCTGAAGGACGCCGCCGGCGACGTGGACGTCACCGCCGACCCCCGGGCCGACAAGCTGATCGCCGCCGCCACGCACCGGCCGGCGGTCATGCCCCTGGTCTACAACGCCTCGGACAAGCTCTGGGACGGCAAGACCGCCGATGCGGTGCTGACCAGCCCGACCGCCCGGGCGCGCCTCATCTCGAGCCTCGCCGACCTCGCCGCCAAGCGGGGCTACGCCGGCTACATGTTCGACCTGGAGAACATGTCGGCCAAGGGCTTGGCGGCCTATCCCGGCTTCATCGCCCAGGCCAACGCCGCCTTCAACGCGTCCGGCCGCGAGGTCTGGGTCACCGCTCCCTTCGACGATAGCGCCTGGCCGGTGAAGGCCCTGGGCAAGGCCGCCGACACCCTGGTGCTGATGGCCTATGACGAGCACTATTGGACCGGCGAGGCGGGGCCGGCGGCCAGTCAGGGCTGGTACGAGAAGAACCTGGCCCGCACCTTCAAGGGGCTGAACCCGGACCATACCGTCGTGGCGCTGGGCGCCTTCGGCTACGACTGGACCAAGGGCGGCAAGGCGGACGGCGTGACCTTCCACGAAGCGACGCTCGCCGCGCACGACAGCGACGCGAAGATCAGCTTCGATCCGAGCGCGCTGAACCCCACCTTCGGCTATGCCGACGAGGCGGGGGTGGCGCACACCGTCTGGTTCCTGGACGCCGCCACCCTCTACAACCAGGTCAAGGTCGCCGACGCCTGGCGCCCCCGCGGCTACGCGCTCTGGCGCATGGGGTCCGAGGACCCGGGCGTGTGGAAGGTGCTAGGCCAGCCCTACGGCGCGGCCAGGATTGCGCCGCTGCAGCAGATGGCGCCCTCGCCCGACGTGGACTTCAACGGAACCGGCGAAATCCTCAACCCCACCGCCACGCCGACGCCGGGCTTCCGCACCCTGACCACGGACGCGCACAGCGGGCTGATCACCGGCGAGCGCTTCGACAAGATCCCTACCGCCTACGTGGTGCAGCGCCTGGGCGCGCATACGGGCGACGTGGCCCTGACCTTCGACGACGGCCCGGACCCGCACTGGACGGCCAAAATCCTCGACATCCTCAAGGCGAAGGACGCGCCGGCCACCTTCTTCGTCATCGGCGAGAACATGGAGATGTATCCCGACTTGGTGAAGCGCGAGGTGGACCAGGGGGAACTGGTGGGCGGGCACACCTACACCCACCCCAACATCGCCGAGATCTCGCCGGGCGAGATGGGGCTGCAGCTGAACCTCACCCAGCGCCTGTTCCAGGTGATCACCGGGCGCACCATGCGCTTCTTCCGCCCGCCCTATCTGGGTGACGCCTCGCCCTCGACGCCGCGGGAGGTGGCGCCCCTGCTGAAGGCCCGCGACCTGGGCTACCTGTCGGTGGGCCTGCGCATCGACCCGGACGACTGGAAGCGGCCGGACGCTCACCTGATCGTGCAGCGCACCCTGGACCGGCTGCAGGACGCCAATCCCGAGACCGGCGGCCAGATCGTGCTGCTGCACGACAGCGGCGGCGACCGCTCGCGAACCATCGCCGCGCTGCCGGTGCTGATCGACCAGCTGCGGGCCCACGGCTACCACCTGACCACGGTGTCGGACCTGGCGGGGATCAGCCCGGCCCAGGCCATGCCGGCGACCCGGACCGAGAAGGGCCAGCTGCTGCTCGACCGGGCGGCCTTCACCATCGTGCGCGACTTCAATCGGGGCATCAGCACCCTGTTCATCACCGCCATCGCGCTCGGGCTGGGCCGGCTGGTGTTCCTGGCCGCGTTCGCGGTGCTGCACCGGGTGCGCAACGACCGCCAGCTCGCCCACGCCTCGGAGGTCGCCCACACCGAGGGCGCGGCCCTGGTCAGTGTGCTGATCCCCTGCTTCAACGAGGAGAGCGTGGTCGCATCCTCGATCCAGCGCATCCTGAACTCGAGCTGGAAGCGGCTGGAGGTGCTGGTGCTGGATGACGGCTCCACCGACGGCACGGCTGCGGCGGTGGAGGCGGCGTTCGGGCGCGACCCGCGCGTGCAGCTGCTGCGCTTCCCCAACGGCGGCAAGGCGCGGGCGCTGAACCGCGGCCTGCAGCTGGCCACCGGCGAGATCGTGGTGGCGCTCGACGCCGACACCCAGTTCCCCGCCGACACCATCGGCCGTCTGGCCCGCTGGTTCGATGACCCCAAGGTGGGCGCGGTGGCCGGCAATGCGCTGGTGGGCAACCGGGTCAACCTGATCACCCGCTGGCAGGCGCTGGAATACGTCACCGCCCAGAACCTGGAGCGGCGCGCTCTCTCGGCGCTCGGCGTCATCACCGTGGTGCCGGGCGCGGTGGGCGCCTGGCGGCGGACCGCCATCGAGGCGCTGGGCGGCTTCCCGTCGGACACCCTGGCCGAGGACCAGGACCTGACGCTCGCCGTGCAGCGCGCCGGCTGGCAGGTGGCTTTCGACACCGAGGCGCGAGCCTATACCGAGGCGCCGCAGACGCTGCAGGGCCTGCTGAAGCAGCGCTTCCGCTGGTCGTTCGGCACGCTGCAGTGCGTGTGGAAGCACCGGGCCGGCCTGTTCAACCCCAAGCAGCCGGTGCTGGGTTTCGTGGCCTTGCCCCAGGTCTGGATGTTTCAGATTGCGTTGGCGCTCGTGGCGCCCCTCGTGGACCTGGCGGTGGTGTTCAGCCTGGTGCTGGCGGTGCGAGACCTGCTGATGCACCCCACCGAGTGGAACCACCAGCTGCTGAACCAGACCCTGCTCTACTGGGGGGCCTTCATCCTGGTGGACCTGTCGGCGGCGGCGCTGGGCATGGCCTTCGAGCGCGATGCGCCCTGGGGCAGCCTGGGCTGGCTGCCGGCCCAGCGCTTCGGCTACCGCCAGCTGATGTACCACGTGGTGGTGAAGGCGGTGATCACCGCCGTGCACGGGCCCGAGGTCGGCTGGAACAAGCTGGAACGCCGCGCCACCGTGGCCATCGGGGCCGCGCCCCGTCGCCGTACGCCTGCACCCGTGCTGGAGCCGGCGGACAGCCTGGCCGCCTGATCCACGCCGAGGCCCGGTGTCCCGGGCCGGTGGCGCGGGACTTGATGTGAACGCTCCGTAAGGCGGCCCGAGACCGGGCGGCGTCCCAATTCGGAGCAGTTTCATGTTGGCGCGGAACGCAGCGGCGCTCGCCGCGGGACTTGGCGGCCTCTTGCTCGCCTCCACGGCCATGGCCCAGTGCGCCCCCGGCGGGTGCAGCGCCTGGACCCCGGCCTCCCCGGCCTACGCCGTGGCACCCCAGGGCGGCGACGCCCCGGACCGCTACGGCCCGGGACCGGGCGAGAGCGCCGCCCCTGGCTACGGGGCGGCGAACCGTTACGAGGAGGGCTACGGCTATGTGGCCGGCGGGCCGTGCGACGTCTGCGCGCCGCCCCGGCCCTATCCGGCGTCGGTCGTCGAAGCCCCCGAGATCGAGGCGCCTCCCATCGCCACCAACTTCTACGCCAGCGGCGGCGTGGGCGGGAGCGACGATTTCGGCGGTGGAGGCGGTGGCGGCTCCTCGGGCCTCGGCGCCTTCGAGCAGGCCTTCGGGAACAGTTCGGCCTTTGCGTCCGCCAACGCCCAGGCCTTCTCCTCGGCGGCCGCCGAGGCCTATGTCGACGCCTCCATCCAAGCCCATGCCAACGCCATGGCCAACGCCTATGC
>CAXUEN010000258.1:0-4256 GCA_964249945.1 uncultured Caulobacteraceae bacterium
CTCCCGCGCCGCCGAGCGCCTGGCCCATTTGGACCAGATGCGGCTCTCGCTCGATCCCGACCGGCCGCTGGCCCGCGGGTTCGCACGGGTGCATCGCGGCGACGGACACCTGGCCCGTTCGGGGGCTGAGCTGAGGCCCGGCGAGCCTCTGTCGCTGGTGTTCGCCGACAGGACGCCGGTGGCGGTGCATGTGGACGGGGCGGCTGCGCCGGCGGTCCGGCCTGCGCGGCGTCAGGTCCCGGCGCTCACGCAGGGCGACCTGTTCTGAAGGCCCCCGAAAAGTAGGGCGGCGCTTTCCTGCCCGCGGCATCGGTATTACAGCGGCGGTTATGAACGCCTTCGATCGCGAGATGGATGGACCCGCCCTGCTGCACTATGGCGACGGGGAGTTCGCCGTCCTGAAGCCGGGCGGCTACGTGCTCTGCGCCGTGTCGGGCCAGCGCGTGCCTCTGGAAGCGCTGCGCTACTGGAGCGTCGCGCGCCAGGAGGCCTATGCCGGAGCGAGGGAGGCCCTCCAGAACATGGGCGGGGACGCACGTCCAACTTGACGCAGGCGGGGGCGGTCTCGCCATCGTAAATCTTTCCTCAACGCGGGCGAGGGAAGCTCTCGCAGTAGCTGAACCGCGTTTACACCAGCTCCAAGAAGGTTGGACCGCACCTTATGGCGACGGGTCTGGAAGCCCTGAGCGTCCTGCTTGCCGACGACAACCCGCACATGCGGGAGATCGTCAGCGTGCTGCTCAGCAACTACGGCATCAAGCAGATTCGCGCCGTCCACGACGGAGCGCAGGCGCTGAGCATGCTGCGGGCTTGGCAGCCGGACCTGGCCATCGTCGACTTCAAGATGGAGCCCGTGGATGGGGTGGAGTTCACCCGTCACGTCCGCAACGCTTCGGAAAGCCGCAATCCCTACCTGCCGATCATCATGATGACCGGCCACTCCGCCCGTTCGCGGGTCTACGAGGCGCGCGACGCCGGCGTGACCGAGTTCGTGGTGAAGCCGGTGAACGCGCGCACCCTGCTCGACCGGATCATGGCCGTGATCTACCGGCCGCGCCCGTTCGTCCGCACCAAGACCTATTTCGGGCCGGATCGCCGCCGCCGGGCGGACCCCAACTTCGCCGGCCCCCTCCGCCGCATCTCCGACGAAGGAATGGCCCATGCAGCGGCGAGGGGCCTGGACGACTCGCTCGGCGACGCCGGCCGCGACATCTTGATCTGAGGCCGTCCGCAGCCAAGGGGCGCGCTTGCTTCCAGACGCGGATCGCGGTGGCCTCGGCGTTCGATACCGCCATCGGGATCGCGGTGGCGACGTGGGCGCCATCGCCGCGACGCGCCGAACAGGCTTCTCAAAGACCGTTCTGTCCAGCGGCCTCCAGGCGGTGGGGATCGTTTATCTCCACCTGCGCGATCTCGGCGCCCCCAAGGCCGGCCGCGAGGCGGCCCGCGCGGGACGCTCCGGGGAGATGCACGACATCTACGCCGGACAGTTGAGCCGCGGCGGTAGGCACGAGGGCAGATGTCGCAACGGCGAGCCCCCGCCAAGCCGCCTGGTCGTCGAGCCTCCGCCTGCAGTGTAGCTCGGCGCGATGCGTTCGGCGAGCTGGCGGATCGAAGCCTCCTCGACGCCGTCGCTCGACATCACCATGCGCACGAGCGGGTCGGCCAGGAGTTGTTCGAGATCGAGGTCTTTGCAATGCATGCTGATGTTCCGTCCTAAGATTGAGGAAATTGGGATGACGATGATCGGCGCTAGTCGGATGCCGTCTCGACGCGGACCAGGCTGATCCTCTCGAGCTGACGCGCGCCAGCGGCGCTTTCGACGTCATGCTCCAGCATCGCGGTATCGGGTCCGGTGCGCCGCACCCGGATCAGGGCCTGAAGCCCGTTAACAGCGGGAGCGCGGATAACGATGTCGCCCCGGCCGTCCCGCTCGGCGGTGACAGGCAGGCTGGCGCCGTCCACCCAGCTGGTCGACCTCGCTCCGGCGAAGGAGAGATCGTAGGCGCCCTCGGCGACCCGGACGCCGCGCCGGCTCTCGCTCAGCCGGTAGGACAGGTGGTCGGGATCGTCGCGGGTGAAGACGACGGTGGCCTGGTCGGGCGCAGGGCCGGTGACCGTCTCCTCGAAGCTGGACAGGGCGGGCGCCATGGTCCAGCGGCCCTCTAGGCTGGTCGTGCCGGCATGGCCCTGGGCGGCGAAGCCCATCGCCAGGGTCAACCCCGCAAGGGCCACTCGCCAGCGCCGCGTGAAGCCGCTCCGGTCGGCTGACGGCGTTCTTTGCACGGAACGACCGTCGTCCAGCAGGTCGGCGAGCATCGCCGCCTGGCGGGACGGATCGCGGCGCAGCGCTTCCGTCAGCGACAGGGGGAGCCCGAAACGTTCATCGTCAACCATCGTCGTCGTCCCAAAATCCAGGCGCGCCGCTGTTTGTGTACCGGCGAGTATGGATTAATCTCGAACTCCGCACATCGTCAAGCTATTTCATACTGGACGGTACGGTCAGCGGGCTGGAATTCCCTGTGAAGGCGGCTGCCCAGGCTGTGCGATCCTTTTTCTGCGGGACTGGACGCGAAGCCAGTCTCCTTCTATATTGATCGGTATGGAAGCCCAGGAAGCCACGATTTCCCGCGGACGGCCGCGGGAATTCTGCGTGGACGCCGCCTTGTCCGCGGCGCTGGGAGTGTTCTGGAGCAAGGGCTACGAGGGAGCGTCCCTGAGCGACCTCACCGAGGCCATGGGCGTCACCCGCCCCAGCCTCTACGCCGCCTTCGGCAACAAGGAGGCGCTGTTCCGCAAGGCGCTCGATCTCTATGAGCGCGAAAAGCTGGCCTTCATGGGCGCAGCACTGGAAGCGCCCACGGTCCGTGGTGTGGCGGAGCGGATCCTCACAAGCGCCCTGTCGATGCAGACCAGCAGCTCGGGCCCCCGCGGCTGTCTCAGCGTCATCAGCTCGGTCGCCTGCGGGGCGGAGGCGGAGTCGATCAAGGCGGAGGTCGTGGCGCGCCGGGCCTCCTCCGAGGCGGCTCTGCGCCGCCGCTTCGACCGGGCGAAGGCCGAAGGCGATCTTGCGGAGGGCGCCGACCCGGCGGCGCTGGTGCGCTATCTGATGACGATCCTACAGGGCATGGCGGTCCAGGCCGGCTCGGGCGTGCCGCGCGAGAGCCTGGAGCAGCTCGTGGCGACCACCCTGTCGCTCTGGCCAAGCCGCTAGCCGGCCGTCTCCGACGCGTCCGCCATCAGCAGCACGCCGCCGCGGTCCTTCTGCTTATGCGGCGGTTCGACGTGGATGGAGATCACCGATTCCGGAAACCGGCACAGGAGGGCGTTCTCGATCCGGTCGCAGATCGCGTGCGAGGCCAGCACGGTCATCTCAGCGCCCACCACGAGGTGGAAATCGACGAAGGTGAGCCGGCCGGCCTGGCGGGTGCGCACGTCGTGCGCCTCCAGCGCGCCCTGCATCTGCGCGGTAATGATCGACTTCACCTGGACCAGCTCCTCGTCCGGGAGGGCGTGGTCCATCAGCCCGGCGAGGCTCTCCTGCATCACGCCCCAGCCGGACCAGAGCACGTTCGCCGCCACCATGGCGGCGATAATGGCGTCCAGCATGCGCCATCCCGTAGCCGCCACCAGGATAACGCCCGCGATCACGCCGGCCGAGGTGTAGAGGTCGCTCAGCAGGTGGCGGCCGTCGGCCAGCAGGGCGGGGGAGCGCAGGCGCCGGCCCCGGGAGATCAGCACCCAGGACCAGACCGCGTTCAAGGCCGTCGCCACTCCGTTCACCGCCAGGCCGAGCACGGGCGCTTCCAGCGCCCTGGGATGGAGGAAGCCCCGCCAGGCCTCCCGCAGAATCAGCATCGAGGCGACGATGATCAGCACGCCCTCGAGCACCGCCGAGAAATATTCGATCTTGGAGTGGCCGTAGGGGTGGTTGGAGTCGGGCGGCATGGCGCTGATGCGCACCGCGGCCAGGGCGGCGAGCGCGGTCACCACGTTGATGATGCTCTCGATGGCGTCCGAGTAGAGGGCCACGCTGCCCGTGACCAGGAAGGCCAGGTACTTCAGGCCGAGCACGGTCAGGGCGAGCGGGATGCTGAGGGCGGCGAAGACCTGGACGCGCTCGGGTCGAGACATGGGCGAACTCGGGCCGAGGACGACGGACGAGGCCGCGCCCTCCCGGCCGAGAGGGGCGGTGTCGTCGGTCTCGCCAAGCGATCCTGCGATCGCCCGCCTTCACCACGGCCGAGGCCGAGCAT
>CAXUEN010000259.1:0-4256 GCA_964249945.1 uncultured Caulobacteraceae bacterium
GAACTTGCCCTTGCCGCGGCCGCCGGCATGGATCTGCGACTTCACCACGAACACCGGGCCGCCGAGCTTCCTGGCGGCGTCCTCGGCTTCCAAGGGGGTGAAGGCGGCGAACCCTTCCGGCACCGGCGCGCCGAATTCCTTGAGGACGGCCTTGGCCTGGTGTTCGTGGATGTTCATGAAGCTTGCCCGTCTGCCGATGCAGCACTGCTTATAGGAACGGTGAAGGAGCTCCGCAACGCAAGCGCCCAGACGCCCGATCTGCCTCAGCCGGTTCCCGCCCGAGGTCAGGCGGGACGGCGGTAGATCGAGCCCTTCCACCTCGCCCAATGGGTGGCCTCGGCCTTGTAGGCGGCCGGCAAGCAGGTGATCCAGGTCATGAGCCTGTCGACCTCCACTAGAGTGATCTGGCGATAGCCGGCGGCGATCTCCGGCGAGGCTTCGGCCGCGAGGATAGCTAGGCGGAGCAGCTCCGCCCAGCCGGCTTCCGCCCAGGCCGCCTCGGCGACCGGGCAGGTCAGGGCCGCCGCCTCGGGGTTCACCGCCGCCTGGAGGGCGTTAAAGACGCCGGGGCCCGCGGTGATTAGCACGTCCTCGAAGCGCCGCTCGATCAGGTTGTCGGTGGCCAGACGCAGGCAGGCGCTGATGAAGCCGTTGCCCGGGCGGCGGAACATCAGCACGCTCGTAGCGATCAGGCCACACCAGGAAGACGCCAGGGCGTCCGAGGCGCCGGCGATCAGCCCGGCCAGGGGCTTGTGCGGCTGCTGACTCGCGTCGAGATACAGGCCGCCGGCGGCGTCCATGAGGCAGAGCCTCAGATAGTCCGCCTGCAGCGCCGGCAGGCCGCAATCCGCGAAGGCGCGCCGCTCCCGGGGACCGTACCGCGCGGCGATGAAGTCCGCCGCCCGGCCCTCGTCCAGGAGCAGGTGGTCGAACTCGGGATTGGCGACGCGGAACCCCTCGACCCAGGCTGCGACGTCCGGCGGCGGGTCTCCGCTATGCCAGTACTGGTAGAGTTCCACCGTGTCGGAGGCGTCGCGAGGTCGTCGGCTACTCCGCCGCCATCCGGCTGACGCCGAACTTCGGCGACAGCTCGCCGCTCGTATACCTCTTGGCCATCGCCGAGAGCGGGAGCGCCCTGATCCTGCTGGCGTGGCCGGCCGTGCCGAACTCGTGGAAGCGCGCCTCAACCACCTTACGCATCGCGTCCATGGCGGGCTTCAGGTACTTGCGGGGGTCGAACTCGCCGGGGTTCTCGGTGAGCACCTTGCGGATGGCGCCGGTCATGGCCATCCGGTTGTCGGTGTCGATATTGATCTTGCGCACGCCGTGCTTGATGCCGCGCTGGATCTCCTCCACCGGCACACCCCAGGTCTGGGGCATCTGGCCGCCGTACTGGTTGATCACGTCCTGCAGGTCCTGGGGCACGCTGGAGGAACCGTGCATGACCAAGTGGGTGTTGGGAAGCCTGCGGTGGATCTCCTCGATCACGTCCATGGCCAGCACGTCGCCGTCGGGCTTGCGCGTGAACTTGTAGGCGCCGTGGGAGGTGCCCATGGCGATAGCCAGGGCGTCCACCTCGGTCTCGCGCACGAACTCCACCGCCTGGTCGGGGTCGGTGAGCAGCTGGGAGTGGTCGAGCTTGCCCTCGAAGCCATGGCCGTCCTCCTTCTCGCCCATGCCGGTCTCCAGCGAGCCCAGCACGCCGAGCTCGCCCTCCACCGAGGCGCCGACCCAATGGGCCATCTTCACCACGTCGCGGGTCACCCGGCTGTTGTAGGCGTAGTCGGCCGGCGTCTTGCCGTCGGCCTCCAGCGAGCCGTCCATCATCACGCTGGTAAAGCCGTGCTGGATGGCGGTGGCGCAGGTGGCTTCGTTGTTGCCGTGGTCTTGGTGCATGCAGATAGGGATCTGCGGATAGATGTCGATCAGGGCGTCGATCATCTTGGCCAGCATGATGTCGTTGGCGTAACTGCGCGCACCGCGGCTGGCCTGGATGATCACCGGGCTGTCGGTCTTGGCCGCGGCCTCCAGGATCGCCAGACCCTGCTCCATGTTGTTGATGTTGAAGGCGGGCACGCCGTAGCCGTGCTCGGCGGCGTGGTCGAGCAACTGGCGAAGGGTGATGCGGGCCAAGTTCGATCTCCGTTCAGGTTATCCGGTCTTGCCAACACCTTAGACGCAAAAACCGGAGGAATCGACTGCTCAGGCCCATCCCAGGGCAGCGAAGGCCAGCCGCGTCACGGCCGCATAGCCGGCGGCGCTCAAGTGCACGCCGTCGGCGCTGAACTTCGGGCGCAGCCGCCCTGCGGCGGTCGAAAGCGCCCGGTGGTAATCGACATAGGCGACGTCCAGCGTCCGGGCGTCCGCCTCGAGTCCCCGGTTCAGCTCCACGATCTTCGCCTCCGGCCGCGCCACGGCCGGCGCCCAGAAGACGCCGTCCACCGGCAGGACCGAGGCCAGCCAGACCCGACGACCCGCCGCCTTGCCCAGGTCCGCCATGGCGCAGAGGTTGTGGCGCGTCTCCTCGATGCTGATCTCGCCGCCGTTGCCGGCGATGTCGTTCACCCCCGCCAGGATGTGCACGCCTTCTGCCCCCGCGGCCAGCACCTGCGCCTCAAAGCGGGCGAGGATCTGGCGGGTGGTCTCGGCGGGCACGCCGCGGTTCACCGCGCCGGAGCGGCCCGACAGCTCCGGCCAGCTGAAGGTGATGGAGTCGCCGACGAAGACGACCGACGCCGCGGCCCCCTGGATGGGCTTTACCACCGGTCGCTTCCAGGACGCCCTCATGCCGGACGGCGGGCGCGGAGCGCCTGGGCGATGGTGCCGTCGTCCAGCCAGTCGAGTTCGCCGCCCACCGGCACGCCGCGCGCCAGCGAGGTGACGGCGACCTGCACCGTGCCAAGCCGCTCGTGCAGGTAGTGCGCGGTGGTCTGCCCGTCGACCGTGGCGGGCAGGGCCAGGATCACCTCGTGCACCTGCGGCTCGCCCGCCCTGGCCATCAGCTCATCGACGCGCAGGGATTGCGGTCCCACCCCGTCCAGAGCCGACAGAAGGCCGCCCAGCACGTGATAGCGGCCGCGGAAGGCTCCGCCCCGTTCCATGGCCCAGAGCGCGCCGACCTCCTCCACTACGCAGATCAGCGAAGCGTCCCGCTCAGGGGCGGCGCAGACGGTGCAGGGGTCAGCGGTGTCCAGCGCCCCGCAGATCGAGCAGGGCCGCACCCGGGCCGACGCCTCCGCCAGGGCGCGCGCCAGGGGGTCGAGAAGCTGTTCGCGTCGCTTGAGCAGGACCAGCGCCGCGCGGCGTGCGGAGCGCGGCCCCATGCCGGGCAGCCGGGACAGGAGCGCGATCAGCCGCTCGATCTCAGGGCCGGCCGACGACGCCACTACCCTCCCCGTCCCCGTCGGGCCCGCCTCAAGGCTTCAGGCCGGGAAAGCCGGGCATCCCGCCCATGCCGCCGGCCAGCCCCGCGAGGGGCCCATGGCCTCCTGCATCAGCCGCGCCTGCTCGGCGTCGAGCTTGCGCTTGGCGTCGGCGTGGGCGGCTACCAGCAGGTCGCTGACCATCTCGCCTTCGGCCGGCGCCAGCAGGCTCTCGTCCAGCGCCACGGCGGCCAGGTCGCCCGAGCCCTTCAGGGTCACCTTCACCAGGCCGCCGCCGGCCTGCCCCTGCACCGTGGTCTCGGCCAGTCGGGCCTGGGCGTCCTGCAGCTTCTGCTGCAAGCCCTGGGCCTGCTGCATCATCTGGCCGAAATCTTTCATCGAGGTCAGCTTCCGTATCGGGAGTCGGAGAGGGTTTAGTCCTCCACCGGGGGCTCGTCGTCCAGGGCCTGCGGCGTATCGGTCTCCAGCCGTCGGACGCCGACGATCTCGGCGCCTGGAAAGGCCTCCTTCATCGCCCTGACGAAGGGGTCGGCCTCCAGGCTGGCGCGCTGCTCGGC
The DNA here is from genome assembly GCA_964249945.1 of uncultured Caulobacteraceae bacterium. Taxonomy (GTDB): domain Bacteria; phylum Pseudomonadota; class Alphaproteobacteria; order Caulobacterales; family Caulobacteraceae; genus CAHJWH01. The sequence continues at coordinate 3,941 of CAXUEN010000259.1, forward strand.
GTCCTGGCGGAGCTGGCGGTCGCGCCCGCTCTCGGCGCCGCCGACCTGCAGGTCCATCATCCAGCGCTGGCCGGTCCATTCTCGCAGGCGCCCCGACAGCCGCTGGGACAGGTTGGCCGGCGCCCCCGGCGCAGGCTCGAAGCTGATCACGCCGGGCTTGAAGTCCACCAGGCGCACGAACCGCTCCACGTCGAGCTTCAGCGTCACGTCGCGCTTGGCGTCGATCAGGCGCGCCACGTCGTCGAAGGTCTGCAGCGCCGCCGCGCGCTCGGGCGCGGGCAAGGGGCGCAGGCTGGCCGCGGCGGCGCTGCAGACC
>CAXUEN010000260.1:0-4243 GCA_964249945.1 uncultured Caulobacteraceae bacterium
CCTGCGCCCAGGCCGAGGCCGCCTGCTGGCCGAGGTGGGCCGCGCACAGCACCGTCACCGTCCCGTGCTCGGCCAGGCGCAGCGCGGTGCTGAGGCCCGCGACGCCGGCGCCGACCACGATGGGCCGGCCGTCCTGATGCGAGGTCATGGGCTTCGCCATCAGATCGCCAGCATGCGCTCGACCGCCAGCCTGGCGCGGCCAGCGACGGCGGGATCGACCCGGACCTCAGTAGTCATCGTCTCAAGCGCCTGGCGGATGCCGCCGAGGGTGATCCGCTTCATATGCGGGCAGAGATTGCAGGGACGCAGGAACTCGGTCCCTGGGTTCAGGGCTGCGATGTTGTCGGCCATGGAGCATTCGGTGATCAGCACCGCCTTGGCGGGCCGGCGTAGCGAGATGTAGTCGGCGATGCCGGCGGTCGATCCCGAATAGTCCGCCGCCGCCACCACCTCCGGCGGGCACTCCGGATGGGCCAGCACCGCCACGCCCGGCATGGCGGCGCGGTAGTCGGCGATGTCGGCGGGGGTGAAGCGCTCGTGCACCTCGCAGGCGCCGTCCCAGGTGATCATCTCGACCCCCGTCTCGGCGCCGATGTTGGCGGCCAGGTACTTGTCGGGGATCATGATAACCCGCTTCACGCCCCAGTCCCGCGTGACCGTCTCCACCACCCTCTTCGCGTTGCCGGAGGTGCAGCAGACGTCGGTCTCGGCCTTCACCTCGGCTGAGGTGTTGACGTAGGTGACCACCGGCACCCCGGGGTGGGCGGCCTTCAGGGCGCGGACGTCGGCGGCGGTGATGCTGTCGGCGAGCGAGCAGCCGGCGCGGGCGTCGGGGATCAGCACCGTCTTGGAAGGGTTCAGGATCTTGGCGGTCTCGGCCATGAAGTGGACGCCGGCCAGCACGATCACGGAGGCGGAGGTCTTCTCCGCCTCCCGCGCCAGGGCCAGGCTGTCGCCGACGATGTCGGCCACGCCGTGGAAGATCTCCGGCGTCTGGTAGTTGTGGGCCAGCACGATGGCGTCCCGTTCGCCCTTCAGCCGCTCGATGGCCAACGCGTCCTCGGCGAAGCTGTCCCACTCGAACTTGGGGATGTGGCCCCGCACCCGGCTGTAGAGCGCCTCGGCTTGGGCCATGCGGGGCGTGGTCGTCTGCGGCGGGACAAAGGAGGCGGTGCGGGTGGCGAGAGCGAAATCCATGAGCGCTTCCTGCCTTATGCTCTTGATGAGCATTTCTGGGTTGAGGAAAGAGCGTGAGCCCCCGCCTCGACCATCTAGTTATGCTTCAATTGAGCACAAGGCAAGGGCGGCCGCCCGGATGAATTCGGCGCGCCGTGCAGGTCCCGGCTTCCGACGCCTCAGATACCAGTCCAGTGGCGCACGCTGGCGACGTCCACGTGCACGAAGTTGGACACCGGATAGAGGCCCACGCCGCCGGCGTTCAGGCTCAGGGCCGCCTTGTGCAGGTTGGCCAGCGCCACACCCTCCAGGCGGATGTCCGACGCCTTGCCCTGCATGTGCTGGCTGTTGGAGGCGACGCCGGGGCTCCTGGCGTGCATCATGGCGTTGGTCTCCGGCGAGCGGTAGCCGGAGATGATCTGGAACGGGACAGTGGCGCCCAGCTTGCCGTGGATGGCGTGCAGCACGTCGAACAGGCGCGGGTCCATCACGTGCTCCTGCCCGTTGCGCCAGTCGCGCAGCACCCGCATGGCCTGGGCCAGTGCGTCGGGCACGTAGCGGCCGTGTTCGAAATACACCGCATCCAGCGTCTCGCCGGTGTGCAGGTTGTGCAGGAAGGCCCGCCTGCGCTCCAGCATGCGGGTTGGCCACAGCACGCCCTGCTCCAGCGTCTTGGCCGCCTTCGTCGCGCCCATCACCGCTCGGGCGCCAAGCCCCGCCATCTTCTCCTGGGGCCCGAGGGCGGCGACCCCCAGCGTGGAGGCGGCGCCGGCGGCGAGGCCGAACTGCAGGAGCTGACGGCGCGCGAGGGTCATTCAATCGCTGAGGCGGCCGGCTAGCGGCGCCAGGTCCATGTTGGCGAGGTCCTATGTGTGAGGATCGGCGGACAATTTCTCAAGATGGTCGCGGCCGAACTGCGCCCAAATGCCGCGCAGGACGCAGCGGCGCCGCCCTTCATCTGAGTTGATCTTTCGCCAGGCCCAAATGTGCATAGATCATGCTTGGCGGTGGATGCGGATCAGCTTTCAGCCCGCCCGCGACAGCGACAGCCGCGTGCCCGCCACGGCGCGCTGCATCAGCACCTCGCGGCGGAAGCGGACCAGGCGGGCGGGCCGGCCGCCGGTGTCGGACTGCACCTCGCCGGTCTCCTCGATCAGGCCCTGGTTCTCCACCAGGCGGCGGAAGTTCTGCTTGTGCAGACGCCGTCCCGCCAGGGCCTCCACTGCCTGCTGCAGCTGCAGCAGGGTGAAGCTCGGCGCCATCAGCTCGAACACCACCGGCCGGTACTTGATCTTGGCGCGGAGCCGCGACAGCCCGGTGGCCAGGATGCGGCGGTGGTCGTGCACCATGGGCCGGCCGAGGTCGGGGCGCGGGGGCTCTGCCGCGGTCGCCGGTTCCCGCGCACGCTCCGCCTCGGGCAGCAGGCCCGCCTCGTAGAGCAGCTCGTAGCGCTGCAGCGCAGCCTCCTCGTTCCAGGGCGAGCCTTCGAGCCCGAACATGAGGGTCGCGCGCTGGCGGCGGGTGCGGCGGAGCGCCGGCGTGTCGGCGCCCTCGGCCCAGGCGAGCAGGCGGGGGGCGATGACCTCGTCCACAGGGTCAGGTCCCTCGTCGCGGCGGTCCGCCCAGGGGAAGCACTCGTACCATTCGCGCCACGCCGCGCCGGCGCCCGGCGCCTCCGGCTCCTCCCGGGTGAGGGCTAGATAGCTCAGGGCGATGGTGCGCAGGTCTTCGCCCGTGGTGCGGTCGCGGTCGGCGAAGGTGTAGAGCTGCTCCACATAGCCAAGCGGGTGGCGGGTGGAGGCCTCCACCCAGGCGCGCAGGCCGAGCTCCAGCGTGCGGTGGTCAGACTGGAACGGCCCGGAGGGGATCGCCTCCCCCCGATCGACGGTGAGCACCCGCGGCCGCCCGCCCGTCACCGCCACGATCACCGCCGACAGCTCGATGGCGTAGCCCGCGTCGCTCATGGCCGGAAGGCCTGGGCTTTGTGGCGCGACATGCTACACATCCTGGCGATCGGCATGATCTCGAGCTGGAAAAGCGAAGCGGCCCGGCAGGTGCTCGAAGGCCGCGCACCCAACGGCTTTCCGCCCGACCTGGTCAAGGCCGCCCGCCGCCGGCTGGAGCGGCTGAACGCCGCGACGCGTGGAGGATGCGGACTCCGCCCGGCCATAGGCTGCACCGGCTGGAGTGAGACCGGGCCGGCCAGTGGTCGGTCAGCCTCAACGACCGGCATCTGCTTCGTCTGGGGCGCAGGCGGCCCCGAGCATGTGGAGATCGTGGATTATCACTGAGGAGGCGGACTTGGACTTCGGCGGCCTGGCCGAACCCTGCGCCCACCCGGGCGAGCATCTGCGGGAGGATTACCTTCCGGCCTATGGGCTGAGCGCCGGCGGGCTGGCGCGCGCCATGGGGCTCAGCGACCGCACCCGGGTGGAGCGGCTGGTCCGCGGCCGCCATCCGGTGACGCCGGACACCGCGCTGCGGCTGGCCAGGGTGTTCAGGACCAGCGCGCTGTTCTGGATGAACCTGCAGGCCCAGCACGACCTCTCGCGCGAGGCCATCACCGCGCGTGACACGCTCGCCGCGCTGAAGCCCCTGCCGACGCCCGAAGCCGCCTAGCCCCGCCCGCGGTAGGGCGGCACGCCCTGGTCGGGGACCCAGAGGCCTTCGGGGACCGGACCGGTCTGGTGAAAGACGTCGATGGGGATGCCGCCGCGAGGGTACCAGTAGCCGCCGATCCGCAGCCAACGGGGCTCCGCGGCCGCTGCGAACTTGCGGGCGATCGCTACGGTGCAGTCCTCGTGGAAGGCGCCGTGGTTTCGGAAGCTGGTCAGGTAGAGCTTGAGCGACTTGGACTCCACCAGCCAATCCCGCGGGGCGTAGTCGATCACCAAGTGGGCGAAATCCGGCTGGCCAGTCATGGGGCAGAGCGAGGTGAACTCCGGCGCGGTGAAGCGCACGGCGTAGAGAACGCCGGTCTGCGGATTGGGCACGCGCTCCAGCACCGCCGTCTCGGGGGTCGCGGGCGGTGTGACCGGACGGCCGAGCTGGGTGAGGCCGGAGGTGT
>CAXUEN010000261.1:0-431 GCA_964249945.1 uncultured Caulobacteraceae bacterium
GCGCCTTCAGCACCTTCATCGCCTTGGCGCGGTTCTGGTGCTGGGACTTCTCCGAGGAGGTGACCACGATGCCGGTGGGCAGGTGGGTGATGCGCACCGCCGAATCGGTCTTGTTCACGTGCTGGCCTCCGGCGCCGGAGGAGCGATAGGTGTCGATGCGGATGTCGGCGTCGTTGACCTCGATCTCCACGTCCTCGGGTTCCGGCAGCACCGCGACGGTGGCGGCGGAGGTGTGGATGCGGCCCTGGGCTTCGGTGGCGGGGACGCGCTGGACCCGGTGCACGCCGCTCTCGAACTTCATGCGGCCGAACACGCCGTCGCCGGAGATGGAAGCCGTGATCTCCTTGAAGCCGCCCATCTCGCCCTCGGACATGTCGTCCACCTCCAGCTTCCAGCCGCGCAGAGCCGCGTAGCGCTGGTACATGCGGAAC
>CAXUEN010000261.1:441-4241 GCA_964249945.1 uncultured Caulobacteraceae bacterium
CTCGTCCCCGCCGGTGCCGGCGCGCACCTCCAGGATGGCCGACGCGTTCTCGTCGCGGTCCTTGGGCGCCAGCAGCAGGGCGACGTCGCGCTCCAGCGCCGGCAGGCGCGCATCCAGCGCCGCCAGCTCCTCGCGGGCGAGCGTGCTCATCTCCGCATCGCCGGCCGCCGCCATCTCCTCCAGTTCCGGCCGCTCGGCCCGAAGCCGCGCCAGGCCCGTCACCGCATCGGCCACGGGACGCAGCTCCGCATGCTCCTTGGACAGGCGCACGATCTCCGGCCCGTCGGAGGCGGCGGACATTCGCGCCTCCACCTCGTGGAACCGGTCGAGCACGGCGTTCAGCTTGGCCTGGGGCAGGTGCATGGCGGCCGGATATGGAGCGGGGGCGGGGAGAGGTAAAGCGGGTGCCAGCTAGGGCGCGGCGGCGGAACCCTCGCGCAATCCCCTCACGCGCGCTCCACGAAGCTGTCGAGCACCTTCTTCTCGCCGGCTTTGCTGAAGTCGACGGTGAGCTTGTTGCCCTCCACGCCCGTGACCAGGCCGGGGCCGAACTTCTGGTGGAACACCTTGTCGCCATTCTTGTAGTCGCTTCCCGCGGCGGAAGGATCGGAGGTGGCCACCAGCCGGCCTTCGCCTTCGATCACCACGTTCCGCCCCCGCGCGCGGGACATGCCGAAGCGGTCCGAGGGCGGGTTGGACGGCGCGAACCCGCTGCGCTCCTGCGCCCGCTTCCACCCCGGCGAGGTGTAGGACGAGGCGAAGGCCGGGGCGTCGTCGAAGCGGCTCTTGGCCTCCATCATGCCGGGGCCCCCGCCGTAGTAGCCCGTCTCGCTGGTGGCCTCCACGCTCGCCGACGGCAGCTCGTCCACAAAGCGGGAGGGGAGCTGCGAGGTCCAGCGGCCGTAGACCTGGCGGTTGGCGGCGAAGGAGATGCGGGCCTGCTCCCGGGCGCGGGTAACGCCGACGTAAGCAAGGCGGCGCTCCTCCTCCAGGCCCTTCTCGCCCTTCTCGTCCATGGAGCGTTGGGAGGGGAAGACGCCTTCCTCCCAGCCGGGGAGGAAGACCAGCGGGAACTCCAGACCCTTGGCGGAGTGCAGCGTCATGATCTGCACGCTGTCGGAGCCCGCGCCCCTATCCAGGTCCATGACCAGGCTGACGTGCTCCAGATAGGCGGTGAGGGTGTCGAACTGGGCCATGGACTGGACCAGCTCCTTGAGGTTGTCGAGGCGGCCTTGCGACTGCGGTCCGCGGTCGGCGCGCGCCATGTCGGTGTAGCCGCTCTCCTCCAGCACCGTCTCCATCAGCTCGGGGTGGCGAACGGTCTGGGCCAAGGTGCGCCAGCGGTCCACGTCGCGGATGAAGTTGGCGAGTGCGGTGCGCGTGCGGGCGGGCAGCTCGTCGGTGCCGATCACGCCTCGGGCGGCGAGCGAGGCGGACAGTTCGTGCTTGCGGGCGACGGCGATCAGCTTCTGGACGCTCGTCTCGCCGATGCCGCGCTTGGGCTGGTTGACGACGCGCTCGAAGGCGAGGTCGTCGTCCTCCGAGTTGATGAGGCGGAGGTAGGCGTGGGCGTCCCTGATCTCCGCCCGCTCGAAGAAGCGCGGGCCGCCGACCACCGTGTAGGGGATCTGCAGCAGCACGAAGCGCTCCTCGAAGCTGCGCATCTGGAACGAGGCGCGCACCAGCACCGCGGCGTCGCGGTACTTGCCGCCGGCCTTCCTCCAGCGCTCGATCTCGTCGGCGACCATGCGGGCCTCGGCCTCGCCGTCCCAGACGCCGGAGACGCGGACCTTGTCGCCGCCCTCCGCCTCGGTCCAGAGCGTCTTGCCGAGCCGGCCCTTGTTGGTGGCGATCAGGCCCGAGGCGGCCTTCAGGATGTGCGAGGTGGAGCGGTAGTTGCGCTCAAGCCGGATCACGCTCGCGCCGGGGAAGTCGCGCTCGAAACGCAGGATGTTGTCCACCTCCGCGCCCCGCCAGCCATAGATGGACTGGTCGTCGTCGCCCACGCAGCAGACGTTGCGCCGGCCCTGGGCCAGCAGGCGCAGCCACAGGTACTGGGCCACGTTGGTGTCCTGGTACTCGTCCACCAACAGGTAGCGGAACCGCTCCTGGAAGCTCTGCAGCACGTCCGCGTGGGCGGTGAAGAGGGTCAGGTTGTGCAGCAGCAGGTCGCCGAAGTCGCAGGCGTTCAGGGTGCGGAGCCGGTCCTGGTACTGCTTGTAGAGCACCACCCCCTTGCCGTTGGCGAAGGCCTCGCCCTCGGCGGCCGGGATCTTCTCCGGCGTCAGGCCCTTGTTCTTCCAGCCGTCGATCAGGCCGGAGAGGTGGCGCGGCGTCCAGCGCTTGAGGTCGAGGTTCGCCGCCTCGATCAGCTGCTTCAGCACCCGCTGCTGGTCGTCGTCGTCCAGGATGGTGAAGCTGGATTTCAGCCCCACCAGTTCGGCGTGGCGGCGAAGGATCTGGGCGGCGACGGAGTGGAAGGTGCCGAGCCAGCGCAGCCCCTCGGCTTGGCCGCCGATCAGGTGCCCGATGCGCTCGCGCATCTCGCGCGCCGCCTTGTTGGTGAAGGTGACGACCAGCAGCTCCCAAGGCCGCGCGCGGTTGGTGTTCAGGATGTGCGCCAGGCGGGTGGTCAGCACCCGCGTCTTGCCGGTGCCCGCGCCGGCGAGCACCAGCACCGGGCCTTCGGTCGCCTCCACGGCGGCGCGCTGCTCGGGGTTCAGGCCGGCGAGGTAGTCCAGAACGGGCGGATCGACCCGGGCGAGGTCGGAGATGCGGGGCGAGGGCAGGGGGGCGGACACGAGCGATTCCTGGTTACCGGAACGGATGTAGCACGCCGGGCCCCGGACTTAAGGGGCGAGGAACCTCGGGTGTGACCGTCCGTTCCCGTCCGGCACCGGAATGCCGAGGAGCCTGATGACCGAGCCGCAGCCCAATCCGAGGGTGTCCAACAAGATATCTCCCCTCGCGGTGATCGTCGTCATCATCCTGGTCGGCATCGTCATCGTGGCCTTCGTGAAGCGTCACGGCCACCACGAGACGCCCGGCGGCATGCGTGCGCCTATGGCGGCGCCTTCCAACGCCGTCATGCCCAAGCAGCCGGACCTCCCGAACGGCGTGGCCCCTCGCGCCCACACCAACGATTCCATGGAGGCGTCTCCGACAGGCAACGAGGAGGGAAATCCCAGCGGGACGGGTCCGGGCAACGTCGCGCAGTAGCGGCGCGTCAGGGACGCCCGGCGGTCGAGCGCGCCCAGGCCAGCGCCGCGACCCGGCAAGCCGAGGCCAGGGGCCGGGCCTGGCGGTTTTCGTCGAGCGTGCGAACCAGGTGTGCGAGGCCCAGGCCCTGCTCGGCGGCCATGTCCTGCAGCGCGGTCCAGAACTCTGGCTCGAGCGCGAGGGAAGTTTCATGGCCGCTGAGCGTCACCGACTTCTTCTGCAGGCGGGGCATGAAATGACTTTGACATCCGAAGTGGCTGTCGGTCGATGTAGGCCTTCACAGGCGTGGGTCCAGCCGGTCTGCGGGACAGCCGGCCGGCAAGAGGTCCGATGACGACGCCCAGGCTCCTCGCCCTCGCCACCGCGACCCCGCCCCACGTGCTTGACCAGGACGAGGCGGCCGCGCTGGCGGCGGAGATGTTCAAGGGCAAGGTGTTCCGCACGCCCGACCTGCTCTCGATCTTTGAGAACACCGGCATCCGCACCCGCAAGGCCGTCCGCCCGCTGGCCTGGTACGCCCAGCCCCACGGCTGGCCCGAGCGCAACGAGGTCTATCTGGAGAACGCCCAGGACCTCTATGT
>CAXUEN010000262.1:0-4236 GCA_964249945.1 uncultured Caulobacteraceae bacterium
CGCCTGTCACGCTGTATACCGACGTGACTGCCGACCATACGGTCGGACCCAATCCCGGAAACTCGGTCGCGCGGCTGGATCACAACGACAACATCGCCCTCGACCCCACGTCAGCTCATACCATCGTCATCACCTACACCGCCGACTCCGGCGAGGTGGCGGGCCTGCCGCCCGCGCGCCTGACCCTGACCTTCGGCTTCGGCCCCGGCTTGTTCGAGAAGGACGGCCACGACCGCTACGGCCTAGCCGCCCGCAGGCCCGCGGCGTTCGCCGACCTGCCCCGTTTCATCGGCGACCAGCTCGTGCCTGAGCGCACCGGGGGCGACCTCTGCATCCAGGCCTGTTCGGACGAGCCGCAGGCGGCCTTCCACGCCGTGCGCCAGCTGACCCAAATCGCCGCGCCCTACGCCAGGACCCGCTGGGTGCAGAACGGCTTCCTGGCCGGCTATGCGCCGGGCGAGACGCCCCGCAACCTGATGGGCTTCAAGGACGGCACCCTGAATGTCGCCGCCAAGGACCCCCGCGCGCTGGACCAGTTCGTCTGGGTGGGCGACGAAGGCGGCTGGATGAAGGGCGGCACCTACATGGTCGCCCGCCCGATCCGCATCGCGCTGGAGCATTGGGACACCATGAAGCTCGGCTTCCAGGAGCAGACGGTCGGCCGCCACAAGCGCTCCGGCGCCACCCTCGGCGGGACGGACGAGCACGCTCCCCTGGCGCTGGACGCGGTGGACCATGACGGGAATCCGCTGACGCCCGAAAACGCCCACGTGCGCCTCGCCGCGCCCGAGACCAACGACGGCGCCCAGATCCTGCGCCGCTCCTACTCCTACGACAACGGCGTCAGCTTCGTGGCCGAGCGCTGGCCCCCCTGGCGCCAGGGCATGGAGATGGACGCGGGCCTGATGTTCGTCTGCTACCAGCGCGACCCGCGCACCGGCTTCAGCAAGATCTTCGACCGTATGTCCAAGTTCGACATGCTGAACCAGTTCGTCACCCACGTCGGCGGCGGCCTGTTCGCCGTACCCCCGGGGGCGGAGTGGGACGGCTGGATCGGCCAGGGGCTGCTCAGCACGTAGCCCAACATACCTCCTGCCTTCCTTCCCCATCGAGGGGGAGGGAGTGCTCCAAACCTGTATGCGACAGGGCCACTCTTGAGGGGCAGATTAGCGCGGCGTCACCGCGCGTTCGGCCGTCCCGCCTCCGCCAGCTGCTTGGCCCGCACCCCTTGCGTCTCGAACATCCAGCCGGGATATTCGCGGGGCAGGGCGCTGACCTTGGCCAGCGTGTCCAGCTCGGCGTCGCTCAGCTCCACCTCGGTGGCCTTCAGGTTGTCGGCCAGCTGTTCGGGCTTCTTGGCGCCGATGATGACGCTGGAGACCACCTTCTGGTGCAGCAGCCAGGCCAGGGCGACCTGCGCCACCGAGACGCCGTGCGCCTGCGCGATCGGCTTCATGGCGTCGATGCACTCGTAGGCCCGGTCCCGGTTCACTGGCGGGAAGTCGAAGTTGGCGCGTCGCCCGTCGCCGCCGCCCGTCTCGTCCTCGCGGGAATACTTGCCGCTGAGCAGGCCGCCCGCCAGCGGGCTCCAGACCAGCAGGCCCACGCCCTCGCTCTTCAGCATGGGCGCGATCTCGCGCTCCAGGTCGCGGCCGGCCAGGGTGTAGTAGGCCTGCAGGCTCTTGAAGCGGTGCAGGCCCTCGCGCTCGGCAATCCCCAGCGCCTTCATGATCTGCCAGGCCGCCCAGTTGGACACGCCCACGTAGCGGACGTGGCCGTGGTTCACGAGGGTGTCCAGCGCGCGCACCGTCTCCTCGATCGGCGTCGCCGGGTCGAAGCCGTGGATCTGGTAGAGGTCGATGTGGTCGAGCTGGAGCCTCTTCAGGCTCGCCTTCACCCCGTCGATGATGTGCAGGCGCGAGGCGCCGCCGCCGTTGGCGCCCTTGCCGGTGGTCCCGTAGACCTTGGTGGCCACCACCACCTGCTCGCGCGGGATCTTCAGGTTCCTGATCGCCTGGCCGGTGATCTGCTCCGACAGGCCCTCGGCATAGACGTCGGCGGTGTCGAGGAAGTTCACCCCGCCGTCGATGGCGCCGCCCACCAGCCGCTCGGCGTCGGACTGCTGCAGGCTGCCGATGTTGCGCCACATGCCCTCGCCGCCGCCGAAGGTCATGGTGCCCAGGCAGAGTTCGGACACGAACAGGCCCGTGCGGCCCAACTTGTTCATACGCATGGCGGCTATCCTTCGAGGGCCGCGTCGCGGCGCGCTTCGAAGGATGAACGCCTGGACCGGGGGGAAGGTCCGGCGGTTTAGAAGGCCGAGTGCCCCGTGATCGCGCGCCCGAGGATCAGGGCGTGGACGTCGTGGGCGCCTTCGTAGGTGTTCACCGTCTCCAGGTTGATGGCGTGGCGCAGCACGTGCAGCTCTCCGGTGATGCCGGCGCCGCCGTGCATGTCGCGGGCCTCGCGGGCGATGGCCAGGGCTTTGCCGCAGTTGTTGCGCTTCATCATGGAGATGGCTTCCGGGACCCAGGCGCCCTCGTCCAGCAGCCGGCCCAGCGCCAGCGCGCCCTCGAAGCCCAGCGCGATCTCGGTGGACATGTCGGCCAGCTTCTTCTGCACCAGCTGACGCGAGGCCAGCGGGCGGCCGAACAGGGTGCGCTCGGCGACATAGGTCCGGGCGGCGTGGAAGCAGAACTCCGCCGCCCCCATGGCCCCCCAGCTGATGCCGTAGCGCGCCTTGTTCAGGCACGAGAACGGGCCGCGCAGGCCGCGCACGCCCGGCAGCAGGTTCGCCTCGGGCACGAACACGTCGGCCAGGCCGATGTCGCCGGTGACGCTGGCGCGCAGGCTCAGCTTGTCGCCGATCTTGGTGGTGGTGAAGCCGTCCATCCCGCGCTCGACGATGAAGCCGCGGATGTCGCCGTCCAGCTTCGCCCAGACCACCGCCAGGTCCGCCACTGGCGAGTTGGTGATCCAGTACTTGGCCCCGTTCAGCACATAGCCGCCGTCCGCCGTCTTCGCGGTGGTGCGCATGGAGGCCGGGTCGGAGCCGCCTTCCGCCTCGGTCAGGCCGAAGCAGCCGATCAGCTCGCCCCGCGCCATCTTCGGCAGGAACGTCTGCTTCTGCGCCTCCGAGCCGAAGGCGTAGATCGGGTACATGGCGAGCGAGGACTGCACGCTCATGGCCGAGCGGTAGCCGCTGTCGATGGCCTCCACCTCGCGCGCGATCAGGCCATAGGCCACGTGGCTAGCGCCCGCGCCGCCGTACTGCTCGGGCAGGGTGGCGCCGAGGAAGCCCAGCTCCCCCATCTCGGTCATGATCTCGCGGTCGAAGCGCTCCTCGGCGAAGGCCGACACCACGCGGGGGAGCAAGCGGTCGCGGGCATAGGCGCGCGCCGCCTCGCTGATCATCCGCTCCTCGTCGGTGAGGCGGCCGGTCAGATCGAGCGGATCGTCCCAACGGTACGTCTTGGCCTCGGCGCCGGTGTCCAAGGGCATGGCGGTCTCCTTCACGGGCGCGATCGCGGCCGCCGCCATATAGGCCCGCGGCCACAGCCTTGGAAGCTCGGCGTTGGACGCGGCGCCGGGCGGCCCGTCAGACCGGGGCGGCGGCGCGGAAGGCGGCGGCTAGCTGGCCGGCGCTGAAGGGCTTTTCCAAGACGGGGTACGGCCCGCAGTCGGCGCACTGCTCCGGCGTGGCGGTGATGAAGATCACCGGCATGGGGCCAATCTCCGACAGGATCACCCGCACCGCCGCCGGGCCCGAGCCCACCCCCAGCATCACGTCGGAAGTGATCAGGGCCGGCCGCGCCTCCCGCGCGCAGGCCACCGCCTCCCGCTCGGTGGCGGCGAAAGCGAAGCTGGTGGCGCCCTGGGCCCGCAGCGTGTCGCGGATGTCATAGGCGGCGATGGCGTCATCCTCGATGATCAAGACGGGGCACATGGACGACCCTCGCGTTTTGGTAAGGCGGTGGACGCTTGCCGGTTCCCCGCCTTTCCGCCGGACCCGAGTGAGCGGATGGCACGTTGCGCCTCCATGCCCAGCGTGCTCGCGACGACACCTGTCCCTCCTCCCGCGATGGAGGCGCGTCTGGCTGCGGCGGAGGCCGAACTCTGGCGGCGCAGCGCGGAGTTCGACCGCGACGGCGCCGATCCGCGGGCGCTCTGCCGGCCGCTGGCCGAGCACGGCCTGTTCGTCGACGCCCTGCCGCTCGCCCAGGGCGTCGGGATCGC
>CAXUEN010000263.1:0-4229 GCA_964249945.1 uncultured Caulobacteraceae bacterium
GCCCCAGTCGGCGCCGTTGGGCCGTCCTCACACCGCCGTCGGCTTTGCCGATCGATCCGGATGCGCTTAGAAGCACTCAGCCGCGCCGCCGGGCCGCAGGCGGATGGAGGAGCCTCCCTGGGAGGCGAGCGTTGGACGTCGATGGCTGACAGTTCCCGTTTCAAGACCTGGCACGGCGCGGCCTTCCTGGCCGGCGTCAGCGCCGTTTCGGCGCTCTCCTCGTCCAAGGATGCGCGGACCTACTGGCGGGGCCTGAACAAGCCGGCCAAGGCGCCGCCGGCCTGGGTCTTCCCCGCCGTCTGGTCGGGGCTGAACCTGCTTCAGGTCTGGGCCGACCTGCGCATCCTGAACAACCGCGAGGCGCCAGACCGCAATGCGCTGCTGGGACTGCGGGCCGTGAACTGGATGCTCTACGCCGTGTTCACCCCCGCCTTCTTCCGCGCCAAGAGCCCGGTGGCCGGCGAGGTGATCACGCTGGCCGAGGGGGTGACCGCCGGGGCCACCCTGGCGCTGCTCGCGCGGACCGACCCCCTGGCGGCGGCGGCCCTGACGCCGCTGACCCTCTGGACCGCCTACGCCAGCCTTCTGGGCGCCGACGTGGCCTCCAGGAACCCCGACCGCTTGGTGGACCAGTTGCGCTGGGAAGGCGCCTTCTAGGCGACGCCGCCAGTGCCGCCTGCAGATCGCCGTCTGCATCCGCGCGAGGCGGCGGGCGAGACCGTGCGGCTGGTGACCGGGAGCGGCCACGCCTACGACGTGGTGCTGGTGGATCGCTCGTTGCGGGGCTTGCGGGTGCAGCACGATCCGGCGACGAGCCTTACGGGCGACGTCACCGTCCTGTCGCGCCGCGACGGGGCGGCCTACGTGGCCAGGGTAGTCTGGCGCAGCGCCCCCTATGCGGGCCTGTCGATCTCGCGCACCGTGGACATGCGCACCGTGTCCGGGCCTGAGTCCGCCGGCCTGCACAAACTCTGGCGCGAGCAGATCGCCCGCTGAGCCCGGCTGCCTGATGACGCGGGCGCTGCGGCGTGATGAGATGGGCCCATGCTGCGCATGCCCCTCCTCGCCCTGGCCGCCGGCCTGCTCCTGCTGGCTGTCTCGCCGCCGCTCGCCCGGGCCTGGGACCCGGAGGCCAACCGCGTGGTGGCCCAGCTCGCAATGGAGCGCCTGACACCCTCCACCCGCGCGCAGGTCACGGCCCTGCTCGGCGGGGGCGCGGCGGTCTCGGGCTGTCCGGTATCCAGCCTGGACGACAGCGCGCGGCTGGTCTCCTGCCTGCACGACCAAAAGGCCGACTTCATGCACGATCTTCCCTACGACGCCATCCCGCTCTGCGGACCGCCGCCGAAGCGGTGCCTGGACGGCCGTTGCGCGAGCCGGGCCCTTAAGGGCTTCATCGCCGAACTGAAGGACCCCGCCACGCCGCAACCGGAAAAGGTCCGCGCCCTGGAGGCGACGGCCTACCTGGTCGCCGAGCTGCACCAGCCCCTGCATGCCGCGGACAACGGCGACCGCAGCGGCGAGCGGGTGCGCGTCACCCTGCCCGGCGCGCTGAAGGCCAAAACCAATCTCTACACCGTTTGGGACGACGACTTGGTGGCCAGCGCCATCGGCACGGCGGAGGTGGGACTGCCCTATGTCCGTGTGCTGGCGGACGCACACGGGGCGGACTGGGCCAAGGGCGACGTGGACGACTGGGTGCAGGAGACCCACGACGTGGCGCTGCACACAGCCTATGGCCGCCTTCCCGACCCGCCCGCCTGCAACAGGACGCCGAGCCATCCGGAAGCCTTGACGGCGGACTACTTCGCCGTCGCCGTGCCCGCGGTGCGCACCCAGCTCGCCAAGGCGGGCGTGAGGCTGGCCGCCGTGCTGAACGCGACCCTGCCTTAGCACGTCGGCTCCCCGCCGTCACAGGGGAGGAGAAAAGCTGCGGTGCGCCGGGACGGCGTTGCTATAGACATGCGATCTTTCACCGCCGTCGAGTCGCGGCGGGCGCCAGGGTCGGAGCACGCCGCGCGGCATGAAGCAGTTCCTGGTCACCCTGGCGGGGGTCTTCTGCGGCCTGCTGCTGTTTTTCATGGGCCTGCCGCTGCTGGTGCTGACCCTGGCGGCCAGCGCCTCGCGCCCCGCGGCGGCCCCCGCGGCCACGGTGCTGGCGCTGGACCTGCGCCAGCCGCTCACCGACCAGAGCCCCAACACCCCGCTCGCCTTCCTGAACGGGCGGGCGCTGTCGGTGCTGTCGGTGGTGGAGACGCTCGGCCGCGCCGCGCACGACCCGAACGTCAAGGGTATGCTGATCCGCCTGCCCGAGGGCGGCCTGCCGCCGGCCCAGGCGGACGCGATCCGGCTGGCCCTGAAGGGCTTCCGCGCCTCGCACAAGCTGGCCATCGCCTACAGCCAGGGCATCTATCCCTCTGGCGTCTCCACCGCGACCTACATGTTGGGTGCGGCGGCCGACCAGTTCTGGATGCAGCCCGGCGCCTCGCTGCAGTCCACGGGCCTGACCGCGGAGGACCTTTTCCTGAAGGGCTTCTTCGACAAGTATGGCATCAGCGCCGACTTCCAGCAGCGCGAGCAGTACAAGAACGCCGTCAACCCGCTGCTCTACAGCGACTACACCCCGGCCCACCGGGAGGCCGAGCTCGGCTGGATGACGTCCGTCTACGACAGCGAGCTGACCACCGCCGCCAAGGACCGCGGCCTCGACCCCGCCGCGGTGAAGGCGACCCTGGCCGCCGGTCCCTTCAGCGCCGAGGACGCCAAGGCCAGGCGGCTGATTGACCAGGTGGGCGAGCTGCCGGCCGCGGTGGCCACCCTCGGCGCCCGCGCCGGCCAGGGCGCCAAGCTGATGGACCTGGCCAGCTACCGCAGCACGCGCCATGCGGCCGCCCCCGACGGCGGCCCGGCCATCGCCCTGATCGGGGCGGAGGGCGACATCGTCACCGGCACGGCCGACGCCCAGGGGCTCACCGGCGCCAAGGCGGGCATCTATTCCGACGACGTGGCCAAGGCCTTCGCCGACGCCGTGGCCGACGACGACGTGAAGGCCATCGTGTTCCGCGTCTCCTCCCCCGGCGGCTCCGACACCGCGTCGGAGCAGATCGCTTCGGCGGTGCGCAGCGCCCAGGCGGCGCACAAGCCGGTGGTGGTGAGCATGGGGACCTATGCAGCGTCCGGCGGCTATTGGATTTCCGCCGGCGCCGACGAGATCGTGGCCGAACCGACCACCCTGACCGGCTCCATCGGGGTGTTCGGCGGCAAGATGGTGTTCGGGCCGGCCCTGGCCAGGTTTGGGCTGAACCTGCGAGACCTGACGGTGGGCGGCGACTTCGCCGGGGCCTACGGCTCCGCCCAGCCCTTCACGCCCACCCAGCGCGCCACGGTCTCCGCCTGGATGGACCGCATCTACCAGGGCTTCATCGCCCACGTGGCGCAGGGGCGCCGCCTGCCGGTCGCCCGGGTGGCGGAGATCGCCAAGGGTCGGGTCTGGACCGGGGCCCAGGCCCAGCAGCTCGGTCTGGTGGACAAGCTCGGCGGGCTGGCGCTCGCCGTCTCGGAGGCCAGGCGGCTCGCCCGGCTGTCGCCCGACACCGCCACCGTGCTGAAGGTGACGCCGTCGCGCAAGTCGCCGCTCGACATGCTGCAGCAGATGGCGGGGCTCGGCGGCGCCTCGGCGCAGAGCTTCGTCGCGGCGGCCCAGCTCCTGGGCGACCCCAAGGCCCGGGCGGTGATGGACGACCTCGCCCGCGCCCGCCTTCAGGCTGACGGCCAGGCGGCGGTGCTCGCCCCGACGCCGATTCGCTAAGTTCGCGAGCGCCTTCGCCGCCCTTGTCCGGGAGGTCAGCTCCCCACGAAGCGGAGCAGCAGATCGAGCGCGCCCCCCACGTCCGGCGCGAGGCGGACCTCGAAGGCGTCACCGCCCAGGGCGAGCGCGGCGGCCTGCTCGGCGGGGTCGCCATGCCCGGTGGCCACGTGCAGCCCCAGTGGCAGTCCCGCCGTGCGGCCGGCGGCGAGGTCCTGCGCCCGGTCGCCCACGATCAGGGAGCGAGCCAGATCCAGATCGAGCCGCTCCGCCGCGGCGAGCAGCATGCCGGGGGCGGGCTTGCGCCAGGCGCTGTTCTGCCGGTAGGCGGGCAGCGGCGCTTCCGGGTGGAAGGGGCAGAAGCGCAGGTCGTCCACCGTGCCGCCGCGGCGGCGCAGCTCGTCCTCCATCCAGCGGCGCCGCG
>CAXUEN010000264.1:0-4203 GCA_964249945.1 uncultured Caulobacteraceae bacterium
CTATGGCGGCGTGACTCAAACCAAATGGCCTCCGGCAAACCCGGGGCGGTTCAGTTGCGCGTGACGTGACCCCCGTTTCTCATCCAGCCGCAACGAGAGTCCGACGGCGATCTAAACCTTGGTGGGTGGCAAGCGCTGGAGACGCGTGCGGCCGGGATCAGTCGTCCTCTCGTCGGCGAGCGAAGTAGGTCTGCAGATAAGCTTTCAGATCGAGGCGCTGCGGACTGAATTTCCATGCTCCGTCGCTGCCGAGCACGACGTCCGATCTGGGATCATATCCCAGCCGCTCGATTTCCTTGTACCGCTCGCGGTAACTCCGGCTCGAGATCGCGCCGTGCCAGAGGTGGAAGAGCTTGCCAGGCACATAATCGACCCTGCCGCCCACCTCCGCATGGAACCGCTCGGCCCAGGTTCGGTAGTGCAGCCGCAGGCCCGGGGGCATGGAGCGGAACTCGGCGGCGTGGTCGATCCAGCCGCAGGCCGCCTCCGCCATGGCGCCGTCCGCACCGCCGACGATGTCCCCGTCGAAGAAGCCGTGCCGCTGCATCGTGTCGCGCCGCGCCACCCACGCGAAGCCCGGCATGGTGTCCCGCGCCATCTCGGGAGTCTGCTGATGGGCGACCTTCGCAGGATGGTGGCCGGCCTCGACCAGCTTGTAGGCGAAGCTCCGGCCAGACACCGCCCGCTCGCGCCAGGCCTCCGGCCGCTCGTCGTCGCCGCTCTCAAGATCGACGCCCTCCGAGAAGGGCTGGATCAGCGTGCTGTGCTGCAGCTTGGCGACGGCCTGGCCGTGCCAGTCGGGACGCTCGAAGATAATGTCGGTGTCGAGCCAGGCGACGTAGTCCGCCTCCGGCGGCAGGTGGGCCAGGGCGACGTTGAAGAGCCTCTCCTTCTGCCAGAGTGCGTCGCCGTCCTCCAGGGTCACCAGCTTGTCGGCATCGGCGGGGGTGAGGTCGCGCCGCCCGTCGAGCACCAGCTGCACCGTGAGCAGGGGGATGCCGAGGCGAAGGCGGAAGAGGTGGTAGGTGGCCGGGCGGCGGGAGAAGCCTACCGGGTTGAAGTAGGCCGCTATGGCCCAGACGTTCGACAAGGACGGTCCTCCAGGGTCGCGTTGGCGGCTCGGCTCAGCGGCCCTGACCGGGCGAGGCCCGGCGGCGCCAGCCGCCGGCCCGTCTCGGGCTGCGCGCCGCGAAGCTGCACAGCATCGTCAGGAAGCCTATGCTGGCGTTGAAGCCTTCCAGGGCCTCGGTCACGCCCCGCAGGAGCACCGCCACCGCCAGCACGGCGGTCAGGACCGTCACAGACCGGGTGCTGTAGGCGGGCGAGATGATAGCCAGGTAGGCCAGCGTCGCCCCGAAGATCAGCAGCCCGACCAGGCCCGCCTCCCCGGCCATCGTGAGATAGAGGCTGTGGGCGTGGACGGCCGGAAAGCCGCGGGGGATCATGTCCACCGCCACGCGCCAGGTCGCCGGGCTGCCGGTGAAGGAGCCTGGGCCCCAGCCGACGACCGGCCGCTCCCTCACGAGACCTCTGTAGTAAGCCCAGATGGCCGTCCGCCCGGTGAAACTTGCGTCCTTGCCGAACCCGGCGGCGATCACGCCCCGGCAGAGGACGCCTCCCACGCCGGCGGCCGTGAACATGCCCGCCAGCGCGGCGGCCCTCGACCGCGCATCCGCCACGTAGGTCTGCACCAGCCGGATGATCAGCCCAAAGCTCGCCGCGCCGAGGAGAGCGGCGAGGCTGGTGGAGGACTTCGACAGGAAAAGGAGCGGCAGGCTCGTCAGGGCGAGCGCGACCCGCAGCCGCCGGTCGACGGCGCGTGGAGCGAAGAGGGCGACCAGGATGGCGACCGCGCAGAACCAGCCGAGCGCGTTCTTCTGGGAGAAGAGGCCGATCCAGTACGGCGGCGCCTGTCCGATGGCGGGAAAGGCCAAGCCGGTCACGAGCGAGCCGGTCGTTCCCGCCAGCAGGAAGAGCGCGAGCGTCGTCAGGGTGACGCGTTCCCGCAGCACGCTGGCCGCCGCAATGGCCGAACCCGCGAAGAGCACCCAGACGCCGTAGGCCTTCCAGGCCAGGTCCGGCCAGGCGGCCTGCGAAAGGCTGACTAGGGCCCAGCCGGCGAAAGGCGCAAGCAGGAGCAGCTTGCGGCGGCTCGCCATCTTCGCGGCCGCCGCGAACAGAAGGAGCAGGCACGCGCCGAGGATGAGGTCTGCGCTGAGGAGGCCCTCGGCGACCCCGTCGAGCTCGACGGCTCCAGACCGCGCGAACAGCGCGCCAAGGATCATCGGCGCCGCCCTGGGTGGTAGCGCCTGTCCGAAGAAGGGCGTGAAGGCTCCGCCCCGGACGGCCTTGGGGAACAGGACCCCGCCGGGCCACAGCCACAGGGTGCTGAAGCACAGCATGTGTGTCAGCAGCAGCGGAAAGGCGAGTACGGGCAGAAGGGCCCGTATAGCGGTTCTCCCGCGGTGAATGGAGCTGCGCCACCCGCCAAGACCCAAACCTGCGCCCTCAGCGCGCGTCGTGTCGCCCGGACCGCTGGCGTCCACCCCGACGCTGGCGTCCGTGGAGGCGTAGTCTAAAGTTCCATCAGGCCGCCGCACCATGCGATCCTAGAGGAGGCTTCCCTGTCGGCGTTGGCGGCGGAGGCGCCGAGCACCGTCGTGAGCACGATGGCGGGCATGGCCGCAGCCAAACGTTGCACTCGATGATCCCCCGTGCAGTAATCAGCGGCGTCGCGAGCCGCAGCCGCGCCTGTTCGTCAGCGGATAGACCCCGGCCCCTGCTCCGCCGCAATGACTGTTCCTTGCAAAAACGGCGGCGGTGGTTGCCTGCGGCGCCCTGCCACGCCTCCGCCTTGATCCCCAGCGGCAGCCTGGAACCCGGGGTCGACCCGGCCGCCTTCGGCCTGCCCCCCGCCACCGCGCTCCGCTACGAGCGACCGGACGCGCGCCTGCGCCCGCTCCTCTCCAGCTACACCGTCTTCGACTCCGACCCGGATGTCTGGCGCGGCCAGGTGAACAGCAAGCTGCCAGGCGGGCCGCAGCTGTGGATCATCCTGGGGCAGCCGATGAGCGCGCGCCTGCGGCGGCGGCGCTACGGCCCGCTCGGCCGCGCCGTACTGTACGGCGCGACCAGCACCGCCATACCCCTGACCACCAGCGGGGGTGTTTCGGTGGCGGTCGACGTCGGACCGGCGGGCTGGGCGCGCTGGTTCAAGCCGCCGGCCTACACCCTGCGCGACCAGATCGCGCCTCTGGAGACCCTGTGGCCGGCCGATCAGGTGGCGGAGCTGACCGCCGCGATGGCCGGCTGCGGCTCGGCGCTGGAGATCAAGGCGCGGCTAGACGCCGTCTTCCTGGCGCACGTGCCGCCCCCGGCCCGGCGCGAGGCCGACCTCGCCCGGGTCTCGCGGCTGGTCGCCGAAGGCGAAGAGGCGGAAAGCTCGGAGCTGGCGCGTCGAGCGGGGCTCGGCGAGCAACAGCTGCGCCGCCTGGCGCTGCGCACCTTCGGCTTCGGGCCCAAGATGCTGATCCGGCGCACCCGAGTGCTGCGCGCGGTGTCGGCTATGCTGACCGCCGAAACACACGATTTCGGCGCGGTCCCCTCCGGCTACGCCAGCGTGCCGCACTTCCATCGGGACGCGCGGGAGTTCCTGGGTACAACCGCGCGGCGTTTCGTCGGCCAGCCGCAGACCTACCTTGCGGGGACGGAGCGGGCCTTCACGGCGCGGCCGACGGCCTACCTCGCCGCCATGCTGCGCGCCCGCACCGCAGTGATCGGCGCGCCCGTACCGCTGCTGGACCGGGCCGACGAAGGCGGGGCCGGTGAGCTGGCCTGAGGGTCGCTTGGCCGCCTGGAGCTTGGCCGGCTACTATACGACAGATGCGGCATCGCCGTTGTTGTTGAACAGGCGAGACACTTGGCACTTGCCCCGCCGTTGACGTCACTTCGACCGACTCGCCTTCTGCACACCGCGGAAAGTCTACTCGACTCTAAACCGGACGGCCGGAAATCTGAACCTAATGCTTGGCGCGGATCTGCGCGATTTTTAATGCGAAAAGGCGCCAGGCGCGTTTGCGCCTATGCCGGCGCATAGGGTCGTAACGTCGCACCGCGGTGCGACCTCGCCGCGGTGGACGAGGCGACGCTGTAAATAGGCGTTGAAAAAGGACCCCCTATCGGCGCCGAAGAAGGACCCTCTTT
>CAXUEN010000265.1:0-4200 GCA_964249945.1 uncultured Caulobacteraceae bacterium
CCCTTCCTTCAGCGTTAGCGCGTACACTTCGCCCCGACCCTCCCCTTAGAGGGGAGGGAGTAGGTGTTCAGCTGTGCAGGCGCGCGCCGAGTTGCGCCACCGCCCGGTCCACCAGCGGGTCCGACGTCATGCCCTCCAGCCGACCCCGCAGCACGGTCTCGGCGATATGGGCGGCGAGGTCGGCGGCGGCGGCCTTCACTTCGGCGGCGGCCTGGGTCTCGGCCTGGGCGATGCGGCGATCCGCCAGGGCGGTGCGCCGGGCGATCTGCTCTTCCAGCTTCACCTTGGCGTCGGCCTCAAGCCTACGCGCCTCCTCTTCGGCGTCGCGCATCATCTGGGCGGCCTGGGCTTCCGCCTCCTCCCGCCGGGACTTCAGCGAGTCGAGCAGGGCGCGGGCCTCGGCGCGGAGCCGCTCGGCCTCGTCCAGCGCGCTCTGGATTTTGGCGGCGCGGTCGTCCAGGGCCTTGGCGGCGGAGTGGGGCACCTTCAGGAAGGTGATCAGCACGAAGAACAGCGCCAAGCCGATGAAGACCCACAGCTCGGCGTTCTGGAACAAGGCCATCTACTAATCCTCAGGCTTGGGCACGGGCGAGTTCCGCGCCCGACGCCGCAGAGCCGGTCAGTCGCTCGGTGATTGCGGAGGCCGTGTCGCTGGCGATGCCCCCCACCTGGGTCATGGCCTGATCCCGCGAGGCTCGAATGCGATCCTCCGCCGCCGAGAGGCGTACGGAGAGTTCCGCTTCCAGCTCGGCGTTGCGCTTGGCGGAGGCCGCCGCGGCTCTCGCCTTGGCCTCGCTGGCGGTGCGCTGAGCCCGGCCGCGGGCCTCGGCGGTCTCGGCCCGGGCGGTTTCGGCCTGGGCCTCGGCCTCGTCACGCAGGCGCCGGGCCTCGACCATGTCGCCCTCGATCCGGCCCTGGCGCGCCTCCATGGTCGCGCGCATGCGCGGCAGGAAGCGCGACCGCATCACCAGGAACAGCCCTGCGAAGATGAGCAGCGCCCAGGCGATCTGGCCCGGCCAGGTGGCGAAGTCGAACTGAGGCATCCGGCCGGTCTCCTAACGCGTCCGGCTCAGACCTTCACGAACAGGATCAGGAAGGCGATGACCAGCGCGAAGATGCCCAGCGCTTCGGTCAGCGCCATGCCGAGGAACAGCATGGGGCGCTCGCCTGGGGCGGCGGAGGGGTTGCGCAGGGCGCCATTCAGGTAGTTGCCGAACAGGATGCCGAGGCCGATGCCGGCGCCGATCATGCCCAGCATGGCCAGGCCCGCTCCGATGTACTTGGCGGCTGCTACGTCCATAGTCGTCATTCCCTTGAAGAGTGGAGTGGAGGTCGAGTGGATCGCCGTCGCTAGTGGCTGTGCAGGTTCACGACGTCGTTGAGATAAACGCAGGCGAGCGCGGCGAACACGAAGGCCTGCAGGAAGGCCACGATGAA
Source organism: uncultured Caulobacteraceae bacterium (assembly GCA_964249945.1). Taxonomy (GTDB): domain Bacteria; phylum Pseudomonadota; class Alphaproteobacteria; order Caulobacterales; family Caulobacteraceae; genus CAHJWH01. The sequence continues at coordinate 1,438 of CAXUEN010000265.1, forward strand.
CTCCAGCGCGATGAGCGCCACCACGCTGCCGAGCGACAGGGCCGAGACCAGCCAGGCCAGGGAGGCCACGCCTCCGCCCAGCGCCAGCAGCGCCAGCGAGACCACGAAGCTGCCGAAGATGTTCAGCACCACGTGGCCACCGATCATGTTGCCGAACAGCCGCAGCGCCAGGGTCAAGGGGCGCACCAGGAAGGAGATGACCTCGATCGGGATCATCAGGATCAGCAGGTACCAGGGGACGCCGGACGGCATGAACAGCTTGAAGAAGCCCAGGCCATTGCGGGCGAAACCCACCACCAGCACCACCGCGATGGTCAGGATGGCCAGGGTCGCGGTGATGGCGAGCTGGGAGGTCGCGGTGGGGATCACCACCAGCATGCCGAGCAGGTTCATCGCGGCGATGAAGGTGAACAGCGTGAACACCAGCGGCACGTAGCGCTTGTACTCATGGCCGATGATCGAGTGGGCGAGGTCGTCGATCAGCTCGAACAGCAGCTCGCCCACGCTCTGCAGGCGGCCGGGCACCACGGCGGGCTTGGCGGCGAGGCCGAACAGGGCGCACAGCACCACACCCGAGGCGAGCATCGCCAGGGTCACGTTGGTGATCGAGACGTCGATCCCCGCAATCTTCGGCAGCTCGAGGATCGGGTGGATCTCGAACTGCTCCATCGGTGCAGCCATGCCCGATCAGCCCTCTACATCAGACCCCCTCGTCGGGATCTTCGTTCATTTTCACCGGCGTGACCGCCGGCTCTTGGATCGTGTCCGGCGCAGGCGCCGAATCTAGCGTCTTCGCCGGCGGAGCCGACATACGGGCCGCGGAGCGGACCGCCAAGTAGATCGCCGCGGCCGACCCGATCAGCACGCCGCCGATCAGCCCGAAGGGCGCGGTCCCGGCGAACCGGTCGAGCAGCCAGCCAAGCCCCAGGCCCGTCAGCACGCCGCCGATCAGCTCCCCGATCAGCCTGTAGCCGGCGCCGGCCCCCTCGTCGGAACCGTACTGCCGAGGCGTCCGCCGGCTCGAGGCGGCGAGGGCGTCATACCGCTCGTCGAAGCGCTTGAGCGCCTCGTCGCGCGGATACGGCGGCTCGGGCATGGAGCAGACACGGAAACGACCGCGACGGCGAAGGTCGCGGCCCGCTGGAACGCCGCAGTGTCTACAGAGGCGGCTCCAGAGCGTCAAGCGGCCGAGGCGCCGCTGTTGGGTCCAGGGTCGGCCGCCTCGGGACCTGGGCGCGCCTGCGCGGTCCGACCCTTGCGACGACCAGACCGGCCATCAGGGGAATCAGCCAGATCAGCCGGGCCTGGTAGCGGGCGAAGGGACCGGACAGCGCCCCGCAGGCGGCGGCGTTGGCCACCAGCAGCACGAGCGTCAGCCCCAGCGCCGTGAGCAGCCGCACGCGGTCGTCGCGCCCTTTGGACCGCCCGCGAGCCGCGACCGCGGCCCCCATGTCCGCCGCGCTGAGCCGCCAGACGAGGAACGCGAGGCTGAGCCCCAGGCCCACGCCCTCCAGCCCCCAGCTGAGCGCCTTGGCCACACGCGGACGGCAGCTGCTGGTCCGCGGACAGGCGCCGGCGCCGGGCAGGATGCGGCGGAGCACCGTGGCGCGCCAGAACGAGTCCGAGACGTAGAAGCCCTGCGCCTTCAGCGGATCGTCCACATAGGCCAGGGCGAACTGCTGCATCGCATCCCAGGCCGAGGCGCGGGCCTGGTCCCACGGGTCGGCTAGGATCTCGGCCATAGCGAAGCGGAGGTCCTCGCGCTCCATGCGCATGCGCGTCGGTGCGTCGGCGGCGAGGAAGACGGCGGTCCGCCTGCGGTTGGACCACAGCACCTGGTCGCTGGTGCGCATGGGCCGGTCGCGGAAGGCGCAGAGCGCGAACGGCGTCCCAGGTTCCGTGCAGGTCCGGCGCAGGTAGGCGAGCCCCGGCCCGTCGGCCAGCACCCGGGCGCTCAGGAAGGGCGGCGAGCCGATGAGCTGGCCGGCCCTGGCGCGGATGGGGAGGTAGACCAGGGCGCTGGCGAGCAACGTCGCCAGGGCGACGGCCGCCACCAGGGCCGTGCGCTTGCCGATCGCCGTCCAGGGCAGGGCGCCTAGCCTCAGCAGCGCCGCGGCGGCGAGGGCCACGGCTGCGGCGTCCAGCAGGTTGGAACGGTGCACCGCCAGTCCGAAGCCAGTGAGCAGGATCGACCCGGCCAAGCCGCCGGCGCCCAGCCGGTCCGGATAGACCAACAGCAGGATCAGCCCGCACCCCGCCACGCCCGCGAACAGGTCCGGCATGATCCAGCCGGCGAAGAAGGGCAGGGGCGTCACCGCGGCCAGTCCCGCCATCAGCGCCAGATATCCCCAGCGCGGCGCGGCCGGGGCCGCGGCCCGGTAGAGCAGATAGACCACCCCGGCCGCAGCCCACCCTTGGACCAAGGCCACCAGCCATAGGCTCCCCGCCCGCTGCAGCAGGTAGGCCGGCGCGCCGTAGAGGGGCGAGCGCGCGCCGTCGATCTCGGCGGACGTGTTAGGAACGCCGGCGCGGCTCGGCAGGGCGGCGGGGTCGTCCGGCGGCTCGACGGCGTGGGCGGGGGAGACGAGGTGCAGCGCCTCGAACAGGTACTCCGCCTGGTCGTAGTAGAGGGCGGTGTCGCTGAACACGGCCGGCCGGCCGTCCAGCACCGCCACCCACATCAGCATGGCGGCGCCGAGCGCCGAGAGGACCCAGCCCCGTGATCGCCGCCAGATATCCTCCCCTGCGAAGCGGGGGAGGGGG
>CAXUEN010000266.1:0-4194 GCA_964249945.1 uncultured Caulobacteraceae bacterium
CCTCGTGGGGCACGGTGACCTTGCCGTCCTGGTGGCCGCACTGCTTCTCGTCGGAAACCTGGTTCTCGATCTGCAGCGCGCAGGCGCCCGCCTCGATCATCTTCCGCGCCAGCAGATAGGTCGCCTCGGCGTTGCCGAAGCCCGCGTCGATGTCGGCGATGATCGGCACCACGTGGGTCTGGAAGCTGTCGACGTCCTCGATCAGCGCCTCCTCCTTCTTCGTGTCGCCGGCGGCGCGGGCGGCGTCGATCTGGCGGAACAGGATGTCCAGCTCGCGGGCGTCGGCCTGGCGCAGGAAGGTGTAGAGTTCCTCGATCAAGGCCGGCACCGAGGTCTTCTCGTGCATGGACTGGTCGGGCAGAGGGCCGAACTCAGAGCGCATCGCCGCCACCATCCAGCCGGACAGGTAGAGGTAGCGCCCCTTGGTCGTGCCGAAGTGCTTCTTGATGGAGATCATCTTCTGCTGGCCGATGAAGCCGTGCCAGCAGCCCAGCGACTGGGTGTAGTTGGCCGGGTCCGCGTCATAGGCGGCCATGTCGGCGCGCATGATGTCGGCGGTATAGCGGGCGATCTCCAGCCCCGTCTTGAAGCGGTTCTGCAGCCGCATGCGGGCCACGGCCTCAGGCGCGATGCCGCTCCACGGACCCGCCTTGCTCTTCACGAGCTGGGTCATCTCGATGATGTGGTCCTGGTAGGCCATAGCTCACGCACCCTCAACTGCGGGAAAGGACAGGGCGGAGAGGTAGCATTTCCGCACAGTCCGTGGAGGGGCGTCTCGGTCAAGGCGTGCAATTCTTACAAACGATGGTGTAAGAATGTGCGTTCATGACCTGCCAGCCTCGAAGGCGCGCCGTCGATGCCGAGACCCGAACGCCGCCTCTACGTCGGACCCAGCCTGCGCCGCTTCCGGCGCGACCGGGGCCTGACCCAGACCGACATGGCTGCGGACCTGGAGGTGTCGCCCTCCTACATCGCGCTGCTGGAGCGCAACCAGCGCCCGCTGACCGCCGAGCTGCTGCTGCGCCTGGCGCGCACCTATCAGATCGACGTGTCCACCTTCGCAGGACACGGCGAGCCTGACGGGCAGAGTCGCCTGCAGACCGCGCTGAGGGATCCGCTGTTCGCCGACATCGACCTGGGCGCGATGGAGGCTGGCGACATCACCGCCAACTTCCCCGGCGTCGCCGACGCGTTCCTGCGCCTCTACACCACCTACCAGCAGGAGCAGCTGGCCCTGGCCGACCGGAGCGCGGGGCCGCTGGGCGACGGCGCGCCCGATCCGGTGGCGGAGTCCCGCCACTTCCTGGCCGCCCGGCGCAACTGCTTCCCCCTGCTGGACGACGCCGCCGAGCGCATGGCCGCGGCGGTGGACGAGGCGGGCGGGACCGTCGCCTACCTGAAGGCGCGCCATGGACTGCGGGTGCGCCGCCTGCCGCCCAAGGTGATGGTGGGCTCGATCCGCCGATTCGACCTGCACCGGCGCGAGATCGTTCTGGACGACGAGCTGGACAAGGCCAGCCAGGCCTTCCAGCTGGCGCTGCAGCTCGCCTATCTGGAGATGGAGCCCCAGATCGAGGCGGCGCTGGAGGGCGGCGCCTTCGCCACGGAGAGCGGCGCGCGCCTGGCGCGCCGGGCGCTGGCGGGCTATGCCGCCGCCGCCGTCCTGATGCCCTACTCAGCGTTCGCCAAGGCCGCGGAGGCGCGCCTGTATGACGTGGAGGCGCTGGGCCGCCAGTTCGGCGCCAGCTTCGAGCAGACCGCCCACCGCCTGACCACCCTGCAGAAGCCCGGCCATGAGCGCGTGCCCTTCTTCTTCATCCGGGTGGACGAGGCGGGCAACGTCTCCAAGCGGCTGGACGGCGCGGCCTTCCCCTTCGCCCGGCACGGCGGGGGCTGTCCGCTATGGACCGTGCACCAGGCCTTCCGGCGGCCGCGCCAGGTCCTCACCCAATGGCTGGAGCTGCCGGACGGCCAGCGCTTCTTCTCCATCGCACGGACGGTGACGGCGGGGGGCGGCGGCTATGGCCGGCCGCGGGTGGACCGGGCCATCGCGCTCGGCTGCGCCGCCGAGCACGCCGGGCGGCTGGTCTACACCCAGGCGGAAGCGGGACCGCCGGCGCCGACGCCGATCGGGATCACCTGCCGGCTCTGCCACCGGGCCGAATGCGCCGCGCGGTCGGAACCGCCCATCGGCCGCCAGATCCTGCAGGACGACGTGCGCCGCACCAGCGCTCCCTTCGGCTTCTCCGACGGGTGACGCCCTTCATCCCCTCCGTCACGGAAGGGGAGGTGGCGGCGAAGCCGGCGGCGGCGCCGCGCGGACAGAGGGAGAGGAGCCGCGGCCGAAGGTGCGGTTGTACTGGATGGACAGCTGGGCGTCGCCCTGGGTCCCCACCTGGGAGATGACCGAAAAGTTGCGCCGCACGCGCCACTCCACCGCCGCCGAAGGCCCCTCGCGCCCGCCACCGGTCAGCTCGACATAGATGTTGTCGGTCACGTACTTGCCCCCCGACACGCCGGTGCCGGTGGCGCCCTGGCCGAAGGCCCGCCGGGCCGGGCCTGAGAACTGGGGGAGCCGCCCGAGCACGGCGCACCCGCCCCCGCGGCGGAGCGACGCCAGGGGGGAGGCCAGCTCCGCGGCCTGGGCGCCGGTGAGCTGGGCGGCGGAGGAGCCGAACAGCACCTGGGACAGGACCTCGTCCTGGGGCAGCACGGGGGTGGAGGTCAGGGTGATCTCGGGCCGGGCCGCGGTGCCGGTGACGTGCACCTCCGCGGTCAGGCTGGCGTTGGCGGACGGGGTGGAGGTGGTGCTGGTCTCGGTGGTGGCGCTGGTGGGCTTGCTCTCCACCCCGCTGGTGGAGAAGCCGTTGTTCTGGCGCGTGGCGGTCAGGTTCAGGCGGATGTCCTCCGGCCTGACTCCCAGCTGGATGACGCTGCGCCCGTCGAAGTCGAAGCGCTTGCCGGCGAAGTCGTAGGAGCCCAGCACCACCCGCGCCTCGCCGCTGAGGGCAGGGGCGGCGGCCGAGCCGGTCACGTGGGCGTCCAGCGACAGCTCCACGTTCAGTCCCTTGCCCTTCACGAAGACGCCCCGCGAGCTGCGCACGGTCACGTCGAGCGCCAGGGGCGGGGCGACGGCGGGCTTGGCGATGGCGGTGGCGGCAGGCTGGCGTTCCGGCTCGCCGGGCTTGTTGATCTCCACGACGTCCATGGCGATCGCGCCGCTGGGGGTCGGCGCGCTCGGCGAGATGTCGGCGCGGTCGACCTTCAGGGCGCCCACCAGCCTGGCCTGGCCCCGGGCGTCGCGGGTGACGGTGGCGTCGCCGGACATGGTGGCGGTCACCTGGTCGGTGTCGATGACCCGGAAGTGGTTCAGCTTCAGCGCGAAGTCGGAGCCGCCGCCCCTGGCCAGGCCGATGTCGCCCGACCCGGAGAGCGTGCCCTTGCGGCCATCGGACCCCTGCAGCTGGCCGATCCGCACCGCGTCCCGGCCGAAGTCCGCGTCGACGGCGAACTGCTGCAGGTCCAGCCCGACCGCATAGTTCTGGTAGCGGCCGCCGGCTATGGCGGCGTGGCCGGTCAGCTTGGGCGCGTTCAGGGTCCCGGCCAGCACGCCGCGGGTGGACAGCCGGCCCGACAGCCGCTGGTCGCCGCCCACCAGCAGGTCCCACAGCGGCCGCAGCTCGCCTTCTGCGGAGAACGCCCCCTGCATCGGCCCGGTGCGGTCGATGGCGACCCGGAAGGGGGCAGCGCTCGCCGCCGCGGGGAGGTCGACCCGCAGGTCGGACGCCAACCCTTGCGCGTTGGTGGCCGCCGCCGTCAGGCGCAGGCGCGCTCCCGCCAGGTCGGCATGAACATGCCCGTCCAGGGCCAGGCTGATGGGGGCGTCGCGCGATCGCGCGCCGGCCAGCGTGGCGTCCAAGGCGCCGGCCAGCTCCGCGCCCTGGCCGCTCAGGGTCAAGCTGGCGTTCACCGCGCCCTCGTAGTCGGGGTCGAAGGCCGACAGGTTCACCTGCGACAGGTGCGCCGCGCCGCCCACCGCCTGGCCGGTCTGGTGGGCGGAAACCTCCAGCCGTCCCCCGCCGATCCCCAGGCCGAGGTCGAGCTGGCGCGCCTCGCCGTCCAGCCGCAGCACCGCCGGCCGCAGCGTCTTCAGCGCGATCCCGCGCACCTGGCCGGAACCGCCCAGCGTCAGCG
>CAXUEN010000267.1:0-4186 GCA_964249945.1 uncultured Caulobacteraceae bacterium
GGGTGGAAGCCTCGTGGACCGCCGCATAGATTTCATCTACTTGGGCTGGAAGTCCGAACATGTGAACGCCGATTACAGCTCCAATATCTTTTGTTCCACTCAAGAGTTGTTGAAGGTCCTCGACACAGATTGTCATGTCTTCTCGACATTCAGCGAAAATCGGAATACCTCCTGCATAGAGGACGGCTTGGGCAGTCGCCATGAAGGTGAAGCTAGGTAAAACCACGTACTGGCCGCTTTTTAACCCCGCTGCCTGGAGAGCGAAGATAAGCCCCATAGTACCTGAGGAGGCCGTGACTGCTTCTACACCGAGGTATATGCTGACCTCGTGCTCAAACTCGAGGACGTATCGACCGAAGTTAGTTAGATGTCCGTTTGACAGGACTTCTCTGAATTGCGGCCACAGGTCGTCGGCGGCAGGCAGTGTCGGACGAACGAGGGGAATAGGATTAGCCTGCATCACCTCCTCCACGGAGGTGTAATCCTTCTGTTCCTGGACAGGCTAGACGTTTGCGCGTTCGGCGTTCGCTGTTTCATGGCTTCGTCCCCAAGCTACCATAGCTACGAGGACGCAAAGCCGCAACATGCGGTAGTTCGCACGGTGCTGCCGTAGGCCGGGATAGGAGGCCTAAGGAGGGAACGGCTGCACGATTCGGGAGTCCATGCCTGTGAACACCGACGTCGTATAGCCCCGCGGAGCTGGGCGGCTACCCACCTAGCGGCCTGGTCCGAGAAGGGGCCTCCGCAAGCTGAGATCGCCGCTGTGAGGCGTCTGGCATCGGGTTTGGCGTCGACGCTGAGCGTCACCAATCCCCAGACGTTGGTGTGGGTCTGGCAAAGCTTATATAAGGGGAGGGCTCGCTGGTAAGGTCAGCCACAAATTGGACCCGGGTGAGGGTCCTTGCCACCAGCTAAGAGCTTTGGTTTGGCAGCGTGAGAAGGCCGCGAACGGGCCTTCAAGGGAGTGCGAAGACCCTGCAGCCGAGGAGCTTTGAAGATGGCTTCCACAATCCTGGACGTAGCTTCGACCCTCATCTTCATCGTGCTCTTCGGCTTCCTTCTCCGGTGGGTGAGGAAACCAGGCGAGGCGATATGTGCGGAGATAGGTCAGACGCTTCGATCAAGAGGTCTGGATGTCGAAGACATAACGATGGACTGGGCCGCGGGCGGTGACCGATCCGAATTCATCTATGTCGTGCATGCAAGAAACCCATTTGGGAACGTGGAAACCCACCGCTTCGCCGTCAAGCGATGGGCTCACGTCACGAGCAAAAACCCTACGCTCCGAGAGATGTGAGATGCTGGGCTACAAGCGGTCAGCGGGCTTCACGCCGACTGAACAGCCCGACGATGGGCCAGCAACCCAGCCTCACGGCCGCTCTGGTCAATGAGCTTCTCGACCATGTCACGATAGTAGCGGCCATTGTCAGGGTCGCGGTCCGCCAGCCACGCTCCAACGAGCCACATGGGATCGATCTTCGCCGTGTCGGAGAGGCTGTCAACGGCGGAGCAAAACCAGGCCAGTGTGGCGGAGTAAAACTCGGCCAGTGGCGGCGTGGGTTCGACGTTCGAGCGGCGATGCGCGGAGCCATGGCGTAGCGCAGCGCATCGCCGCGGGGTGAGCCGCTGGCGTTTCAGCTTCGCCCGGAGGGGGTCCGGGGGAGGTTGAACAAATTGTGGATAAAGTCGCGCGATCTACGGGCTGAGTATTTCACCAGTGTCGGGGTCGATCTTCTCAGCAGGCTCGCTCGCCTTGGCTTTGTTGGGCAGTTTGCGCCGAGCGGTGGACTGGGCCAGCCGATAGCTGTCGCCGTTCATTGTCAGGATATGGACGTGGTGGGTGAGCCGGTCGAGCAGGGCGCCGGTCAGACGCTCCGATCCCATGACCGAGGTCCACTCCTCGAAGGGCAGGTTGGAGGTGACGATGGTGGAGCCGTGCTCGTAGCGCTGGCTGAACACTTCGAACAACAGCTCCGCCCCGGTCGGCGACAGGGGAACATAGCCCAGCTCATCGATGATCAGCAGCTTGACGGCCTGCAGGTCGCGTTGGAGCCTGATCAGGCGCTTCTCGTCACGGGCCTCCATCAGCTGGTGGACCAGCGACGCCGCCGTGGTGAAGGTGACGCTGAAGCCCTTCTGGCAGGCGGCGAGGCCCAGGCTGAGGGCGATGTGGGTCTTGCCCGTGCCGCTGTTGCCAAGCGCGATGATGTTCTCGCGGCGCACGATGTACTCGCAGCGCGCCAGCTCCAAAATCAGCATCTTGTTGAGGCTGGGGATGGCGGCGAACACGAAGGTGTCCAGGCTCTTGGTTATGGGGAAGCGGGCCTGGCGGATGCGGCGCTCCACCAGGCGACGTTCGCGGTCGATCAGCTCCAGCTCGACCAGGCGCAGCAGGTAACGCGGGTGATCGACGCCGTCGCGGGCGGCTTCACGCGCCACCTTGTCGTACTCGCGCAGCACGGTGGGCAGCTTGAGCTGCTTGAGGTGGTGGGCCAGCAGGACCTGAGGCGCGCCTTGGGTCGTCCCGGTCGGCATGGCGTCGTCTGGCGGGGATGCAGGATGGCTGCTCATGCCGCCTGCACCTGGGCCAGGCCGGCGTAGTCGGCGGCGCGGGTGGTGCGCACCTGGGTCACGGGCAGGAAAGGATAGGCTTCCAGGTTGAGCCTGGGCGGCCGCCGCTCGATCTTGGCCAGGAGGATCTGCTTGACGGCGTCAAAGCCGATGGCGCCGAGCTGGATCGCTTCGGCAGCGGCGCCTGCGACCGTCTCCTTGGGCGCGATCTCCATCAGCCGCAGGACCTGGATGAACTCGCGCTTGCCCTTGGCGCCCATGCGCGCCTCCATCAGGTGGCGCAGGTGCTGGAACACCGGCGGCAGGTCCCAGTCCCGCAGCGCCGCCGCCTGATCCAAGGCTCCGGGCTTGGTCTCGATCAGCGCCAGGTAGTGCAGCGGATCGTAGACGAAGACCCCCTGGCCGTAGGCGCGAGGATGGCGGGCGATCTGCGCTCCATCGCACAGGATCACCACCTCGGCGACGAAGCCCTTCACCAGCACGGCTTGAAAGCCATAGGCCGTGGGGACCGAGTAGTCGTTGCCCCGGTAGCGGACCAAGGCGGTGGACGACACGCGCGCGATACGCTTCTCGCACGGCTCGAAGGGCGCGGCCGGCAAGGGCCGCAGGCTCGCCACGTCCGCCGCCAGCCGCTCTCCGATCGTCTCGGCATGGCGACCGGCGCGTTCGTCCTGGCGTCCCCGGCAGCGCTCGGCCAGCATGGCGTTGAGAGCGTCGAAGCTCGCCGCCACCGGGATCGGGACCATGAAGTTGGAGCGGGAGAACTTGACCAGCCCCTCCACCTTGCCCTTGTCGTTGCCCTTCCCAGGGCGGCCGAAGCGGTCCTGGAACAGGGAGTGGCTGACCAGCTCGGTGAACGCCTGGGTGCGCTCACGCTTGCCGTCGCCGCAGATCTTGGCCACCGCGATCTTGGTGTTGTCGTACAGGATCGACAGCGGCACGCCGCCGAAGAAGGCGAAGGCGCCCACGTGCCCGTCCAGGAAGGCTTCCGTGGTCTCGCGCGGGTAGGCCTTGACGAAGCAGGCGTCCGACTGCGGCAGGTCCATGCAGAAGAAGTGGATCTTCTGGCGCACGCCCCCGATCACACCGACCGCCTCGCCGAAATCCACCTGGGCGTGGCCTGGCGGATGGGCCAGCGGCACGAAGGTCTCGCGTGAACGCACCTTCTGGCGGCGCACGTAGTCCTTCACCACCGTGTAGCCGCCCGCGTAGCCATGTTCGTCGCGCAGCCGCTCGAAGATGCGCTTGGCGGTGTGCTGCTGCTTGGCCGGACCCGTCTTGTCCGCCTCCAGGATCGCGTCGATCACCGGGATCAGCCCTCCAAGCTTGGGCTTCTCCGGCGGCCGGCTCCGCACATACCCCGGCGGCGCCGAATAGCGGCACATCTTCGCCACCGTGTCCCGGCTCAGCCCGAACACCCGCGCCGCCTCGCGGCGGCTGTGACCCTCCAGGAAAACAAACCGCCGGACCGCCGCGTAAGTCTCCACGACAAACATCCTCAGGCGTTCCCCCCGATCAGATCAGGGCCGTCCGCCTATCACTGGCCGGCTTTTACGCCGCCCGCAGCCGCATCACGCCGCCGCCCCAGTGGCCGACTTTGTCTCCGCCATGCACA
>CAXUEN010000268.1:0-4175 GCA_964249945.1 uncultured Caulobacteraceae bacterium
GGCTCTCCAGGTAGCGGCAGATGGCGATGGACTCCCCGATCACCGTGCCGTCGTCGAGTTCCAGCTGGGGGATGGCGGGGAGGCCGGCCATGTCCAGGAACTCGGGCGTGCGGTGGGCGCCGCCGGCCAGGTTCATCGGGATCACCTCGATGTCGGTGATCGCCTTCTCGGCCATCAGCCACAGCACCCGCCGGGGATTGGGGGCGTAGTTGTCGCTGTAAAGCTTCACCGATGGGCTCCGGCGGGTGGCGCGGAGCTCGGTTGTAGGCCGAACAGGGCGTCGGGCAAGACGCCCACCATCGAGGCGGTCATGCAGGTGGCCAGGAAGCCGGCCAGCAGCGCCTTCCAGACCAGGGAGAAGACCTCCTGCCGCCGCTCCGGCGCCAGCACCGCGAAGCCGGAGGCGGTGATGCCCACCGAGGCGATGTTGGCGAAGCCGCAGATGGCGTAGGTGAGGATCATGCGGGTGTGGCCGGAGATCACGCCGGCCGGGGTCTGGCCGAGCTGGATGAAGGCTGAGAACTCGGTCAGCACCAGCTTGACGCCCAGCAGGCGACCCGCCGCCGCGGCCTCGCTCGCCGGCGCGCCGATGGCCCAGGCCAGCGGGGTGAACAGCACGCCCAGCGCGCCTTCCACCGTCACCGGATGGCCGCCGACCGGGGGCAGCAGCCCCAGGATGCGGTCGCAGAGCGACACCAGGGCCACGAACACGATCAGGCTCGCCCCCACGTTCAGCGCCACCTGCAGCCCGTCGCCGACGCCGCGGATCAGGGCGTCGGTGGAGCTGTCGTAGCGGCGATCGGTCCCATAGTCGCCAGGTTGGCTCTCCTCGCCGGCCTTCGGCGGGACCAGGATGCGGGCGAGCAGCACGCCGGCGGGGGCCGAGATCAGGGAGGCGGTGAGCACGTGGGCGGCGGCGTGGGGCAGCGTCCCCTTCAGCAGGGTCGCATAGGCCACCATGGTGGAGCCGGACACGCAGCTCAGCCCCACCGCCATCAGGGTGAACAGCTCGGACCGGGTCAGGGCGCCGAGATAGGCGCGCACGAACATCGGGCCCTCCACCTGGCCGAGGAAGATGGTGGCCGCGGTCCCCAGCGCCGGCGCGCCGCGCAGGCCCAGCGTCTTCTGGAACACGAAGCCGAAGGCCTGCGTGACCACCCTCAGCACGCCCCAGTGCCAGAGCAGGGCGGCCAGGGCGCAGATCACCAGGATCACCGGCAGGACGCGAAAGCCGAGCAGATACAGGGGCTGGCCGTTGGAGACCGGGAACGGCTGGTCGCCGCCGGCCAGATAGCCGAACACGAACTGGGTGCCCGCCTGGGTCGAGCCGGCCAGGGCGTCGACGCCCGCGCCCACGCCCTGCAGCAGGCCCTGGGCCGGGGCGAAGCCGAACAGCAGCAGCACCAGGGCGAGCTGGACCCCCAGCGCGCCGACGGCCAAGCGCAGGGGGAAGCGCCGCCGATCCTCGGACACGGCCCAGCACAGGCCTATGGTGAGGGCGAGCCCCGTCAGGCTCTGTGCGTTGCGCCACCCGTACATGCCCGCCCCCTCTCCTGCTTGCACCACGGCGGGGACGGGGCTGGCAACGCGGCCGGGCGCCGCTCCGACGGCGGGGAGGCTCAGGCGCCGGAGGCGTCCGCGGCGGCGAACAGCTCGTTCAGGGCGCAGCCGATGTGGTAGAAAGAGCTGGCCGGGGCGGGCTCGTCCACGAAGGCGCCGCCGGCGTCCAGCCGGTCGCGCCACAGGCCCGCCGGGGTGACGTTGGTGTAGCGCCTCAGGCCGGCGCAGGCGGCGGCGACCTGGACCTCGCGGTCCTCGCCGGCCAGGCTCAGGGCCGCCTTGATCCGTTCGGTCTGCGGCCACAGGCGGGCGGTGGCGTCGAGGGGGGCGAGATCGTCGTCCAGGGCGTTGAAGGCCACGCCGCGGGCGGCGTCGACGCCGTGGCCGACGCCGATCTCGAACAGCCGCCGGGCGGCGGCCCTGGCGCCGGCATGGCCCCGCCTGTCGCCCCAGCGCTTCAGCAGCCAGGCCCACTCGAACTGGTGGCCGGGCTCCACGATGCGGCCGGGAGCGCCCGGCGCAGGCGCCCAGTCGGCGTCGAAGACCTCCCGCAGCGCCCCGCTCGCCGCGTCGATGAAGCGGGTAAGGCAGAGGTGGGCGAGGCGGTCGGCCAGCTCGCTCCAGCGGGCGTCCTCCGTAAGCGCCTCCCAGGCGAGCATGGCCTCCAGTAGGTGCATGGGCGGGTTGGACTGGAACGGGCGCTCCGCATCCGCCTCGCGGAAGCCGCCTGTGGCCAGGGTGAAGTGGCGTTCCAGGGCGTCCAGGTGGGCCAGCGCCCCCGCCTCAAGCTCCGCCACGCGCTCCGGCGCGGCGGCCGCGGCGGCCGCGGCGGCAAACAGGAAGAAGGCCTGGTCGTAGAGGACCGGCGTGTCGTCGAGAGGCGAGCCGTCGCGATGGACCCGGGTGCGGTACAGCCCGTCCGGACGGCGGTAGCGGGCGATGAAGCCGAGGCCGCCCTCCAGCCGTTCCCGCCAGGGTCCCGTCCAGCCCAGGGCGCCCGCGGTGGCGAAGACATAGACTTGGCGCGCCTGGACGCGGGCGCGGAGCGGCGCCTGGACAGGCGTCCCATCCCAGGCGATCGCCTCCTCAAAGCCGCCGGTGGCCGCATTGACGCCGCGGGACGCCCACAGCGGGAGCGCCGCGTCGAACAACCAGCGCTTCCAATCGGAGGCAAGGGCGTCGAGGGACGCGGTCGCCATGTGTCCACCCTTTGCGCCCGGCCCTCGCCGCGAAGGTCCTTCATCGCGGCGCGGTGGGTGGGGATCAAGGCCTGGGCCGCCCCGAGCCCCTGCGGCGCGTCATCGCTCCCGGACCGTCTGCGAGGAAAAACGCGGGCCGCAGTCAGGCCTGCCGGGCGAGCCGTTCGGCGAGGCGACGGCGATAGGACGCCGCCGCGCAGGCGAGGCGCGCCTGTTCCTGGGGCCAGCCGGCATGGGCCTCCGCCGCCATGTGGCAGGCGCCCAGCTGGAAGGCCAGGTAGGCGGGTTCCAGCAGCGTCACTAGATCCGGATCGACCTCCGCCCGGTTCTGCACGGCCTGCAGCAGGATGGCCGCCTCGGGGGCCTCCAGGTCGAACTCCACCCTCGCCGCGGCCACGTCCCACGCGACGTCCTGCGCTCCGACCAGGTCATGGGCGGCGGCGTGATCGACCCCGTCGGCCTTCAGCCAGCGGCCGTACGGCGCCTCAAGCCATTCGTGGGCGTGCAGCCGGTTGTCCGTCCAGACGCGGCGGGGGGCGCTTGCGGCGGCCCAGCGGGCCCCGTCCAGGGCGGGCGATCGCGCGGCGGCCTGGCCGAGCGCCTCGGCGGTGTTGACGCGCGCCATCTCCAGCAAGGCGTCCGAGGCGGCGCCCTCGCCTTCGCAGGCCGGCAGATGCTGCGCCCGCCAGCCGAGATAGTCGCCGAGGCGGCGGGCGAAGGTCGGCCGGTCCTCAGGGCGGAGCTGCAGCGGACGGGTCTCCGCCAGCCAGGGCTGGGCCAGGAAGCCGTAGCGCAGGGCGCTGGCCTCGGGCGCAAAGCCGGCTTCGGCCAGGGCTCGGGCATGGACGAAGGCCCGCTCGCCCGCGGCGCCCAGGCCCACGAACTTCAGCAGCCAGGCGCCTGCAGGGCCCTCCAGCAGGAACTTGCGTCGTTCCTGGTGGGTGTTGGAGGCGGGCCAGGACGCCTCCTCGGCATAGCGCAACGCCCGCCAGCCGCCGCCGGAAAGGTCGCGGAGCGACACATCCCCCCCTTCGGTCAGGTCTTCGAACCAGGATTGCAACCTATGGCCGGGCGCCCGTGCATGCAGCACGAGGTCTTCGAAGCCCACGCAGGGCCGTTCGGCACCGGCCCAGCGAGCGCGGTGCGCCTTGCTCGCCTGGGCGCCGAGGTCGCCGCCATGGCCGGGCAGGAAGGCGATGTCGGCTGGCGCCGCGCCCAGGCCCTCCAGCGCGTCCGCCACGGCGCCGAAGGAGCTGCCCGACAGGCCGGGCCCCTCGTCCACCACGACGAAGCGGGCGCCGAGGCTCGCCTGCAGCCCTGCCTTCAGACCAGGGCGGAGCTGTAGGCGGCGCTGGAACGGAGGACCGACGGGGCGCACCGTCGCAGGCGGCCCGCTCTCGAGGGCGACGGCCGCCA
>CAXUEN010000269.1:0-4152 GCA_964249945.1 uncultured Caulobacteraceae bacterium
ATGGCCGAAGCCGCGTCGGCGTTCGACAGGGTCTCGCCCTCCTTCATTCCCGTCGGCATGAAGAACCATACGTCGCCCGAGTCCATCGGGCCGATCAGGCTGGCGCCGTCGGAATTGACCTGCCAGTACTGAACCGCCGGCCCCTGCGCATGAGCCTCGGCCAGCCCCGGCGCGCGGAAGACGACGTTGTAGTTGCGCGTGATGCCGTAGCGGCCCTCCATGCGCGCGCCGATCAGATCGCGCACCGCACTCCTGGCCCCGTCGGCGCCCACGAGGTAGCGGGCGCGTACTTGGCGCTCCCCGTCCGCCGACGTCAGGTGGGAGATCACCTCGTCGTCCTCCTGCATGGCGGAGCTGAAGCTGAGGCCGAAGCAGACGTCGACCGAAGGCAAGGTGCGCACGTGGTCGAGCAGCACTCGCTCCAACGTGTACTGCGGGACCCACTGGGCGTGCTCAGGGTAGAGGTCGTTGCGCTTGGGGGCCGCGTTGAAGGCGTCGCTGAAGTGCGCCAGCGCGCGCCCCGCTAGCCGTGTGACGAAGCGGATGTCGTTGGGATAGTCGATCCCGAGCGGCGAAGCGGCGGCCAACGCGTCCGCGACGCCCCAGCGCCTGAGGTGGGTACGGGTGCGTACGTTCGTAGTCTTGGCCCGGGGCGCCGCGCCGCCGCGGACGTTGCGCTCGGCCAGGAGCACCTTAACGCCTCGGCTTCCGAGCTCTATCGCCATGGCCAGGCCCGCCGGACCCGCTCCGATCACCAGAACGTCGACGTCCACCGGCATCAAGCGGCTCTGGTCTCGCGGAGCGGTTCAACCTCGTAGTTGTGCACGAAGTCTTTAGGGACCGCCGGGCCCCAGTTCGCCAGGCTGTCGGCCATGTCGTAGTTGGTGGGGGTCCAGAGCGAGTAGTCGTCGATGTGGTCCATGTCCGAGAAATACTCGAACCAGGAGCCCCACGGATCCTGGATGTAGTGAAAGAAGTTAGACCCGATGGTGTGGCGTCCAAATCCCCAATCGCCGTTCATCGCCGCCTCCCGGGTCTTTTCCACCAAGGCGCGGCCGCCGCGGCCGACCTCGTCGGGGTCGCGGACCTGGAAGCTGGCGTGGTGGAAGCCCACCCCCGGCGACTTGGCGAAGGCGACCACGTGGTGGTCGCTGTCCTTCCTGGCGCAGCAAAAGGCGATCACGTCCTGCGCCCGGTCCGCGAGGCCCATGCCCAGCGCCTCGGTCATAAACGCCACGCTCTTCGGCACGTCCGGAGAGAACACCAGGATGTGGCCGAGGCGGAGCGGCTTGGGCGGCGGATAAGCGGCGGACGGCAGCATGGCGGAGCGGCGCTTTCTCACCACCCGTCCGGGTCCGTTGACCTCGAAGGCCGGAGCTTCCGCCAGTTCGGGATCGGCCGGATGGTCCTGGAGATGGATCAGCATGCCATGAGTATCCTCCAGCCACAGGCCGTTGTCAGCGAAACCCTCTGGTGGGGCGGCCACCTTGCCGCCTGCGGCCGGGACACGCTCGGCGATCTCCTCCAAGCCCTCGGCGCGGAGCGCGATGTGGTGAAGCCGCTTCCTCTGCGCGCCGCCGATCAGCACGACGGAGTCCCGCTCCTGGCCCGGACAGCGCAGGCGGGCGGCTGAGCCGTCGCTGGCGGCCTCCAACCCGGCGTCGGTATAGAACTTCAGGCCCGGCTCGAGCTCAGGGACTTCGAGCGTGACCGACAGGGCGGACAGGACCGGCATGGTGACCTCGCTTGGACAGGCTTCGCTGGCGTCAGTATCCGTGCAGACGCACGGGCCTCAGGCCGGCCTCGCGATCTTGTTCTCGATGGAGCCGAGGCCCTCGACCTCGCAGCGGACCACATCGCCCGGCTGGAGAAAGCAGGGCGGCTGCATGCCCACGCCCACGCCCTCCGGCGTTCCGGTAGCGATCAGATCGCCGGTCTCCAAGGTGAAGGCCGTAGACAGATAGCTGATCTGCTTCCAGATGTTGAAGATCATCTGGCTCGTGTCGCTTTCCTGGCGGACCTTGTCGTTGACCAGGCACCGGAGCTTCAGCCCGTGGGGATCGACGATCTCGTCGGCCGTGACGATCCAGGGACCGATCGGACCATGCGTGTCAAAGGACTTGCCCATGGTGAAGGTCTGGGAGTGGAACTGCCAGTCCCGCGCGGACACGTCGTTGGCGACGAAGTAGCCGAACACGTGCTTGGGCGCGTCGGCCTCCGAGACGCCCTTGGCTGGCTCGCCGATCACCACGCCGAGCTCCACCTCATAGTCGAGCTTCTCGGTGACGCCCGGATCGATGTCGTCGTACGGCCCCGCCAGGCAGGTGGTCTGCTTGTTGAACCAAAGCTGCTGCTTGGGCGCTTCGACACCGATGCGCTCGGACTCCTCCACATGTTTTTGATAGTTCATGCCGATGGCCAGGTACTTGCCGGGACGCTCTATAGGCGCCAGCAGGCGCAGTCCGCCCAGTTCCAGGGTCTCGGCGGCCGCCGAGACCACTTCGCCGATCGCCCTGAGCGCCTCTGCACCGCCGGCGGCGATGGATTTCATGTCGGGATACCTGGTCTTCAGCACATCCAGCGGAATGACGCGCCCATCCTTCATGGCGCCGAGCCGGGGCGCGGCCGCTTCTCCGAAGCGCAGCAATTTCATCCAGGATCTCCAACAGCGCACGAGCGCCGAGCGCTGTCGCCGCGCCCTTGCCATTTCAACTTTGCTAGGGCAATAAATATCTAATGCTGAGCCTTGTCGAGTCTACGAACTCTGAACCGCTTGGACCGCGCAGTCAGACCAGTCTGGCCTACGCCCGCATTCGCCGCGACCTCCTGGGGGGGCGATATGCGCCTGGCGAACGGCTGAAGATAACCGACCTCGCTACCGCTCTGGACGTCAGTCCGGGGGCCGTGCGGGAGGCGCTATCGCGGCTGGTGCCCGAGCAGCTGGTGGTCTCGCGCGACCAGAAGGGCTTTGTGGTTGCGCCGCTCTCCATCCAGGACCTGGAGGATCTCACCGACCTCCGCTGCGAAATGGAGGCGATCGGTCTTAGGCGTTCGGTCGCGCTTGGAGACGAGGGGTGGGAGGCCCAGGTGCTGGCATCCGCTCACCGGCTTCGTCGCAGCAAGATGCTTTCGCAGCCGGAGCGGTCGCTGACTGCGGAGTGGGTCGATCGCCATGCCGCCTTTCATGCGGCGCTGGTCAGCGCCTGCGGGAACCGCCGGCTCCTGGACACCCTCGCGCAGCTCTACCAGCAGAGCGAACGCTACCGTGGGCTCTCCATCTATGTTGAGGGTGAACGCGACATCGAGGCGGAGCACCAGGCGCTGGTCGACGCCGCCCTGGATCGGAACTCAGACCGGCTTGTTGAGCTGATGTGCGCGCACCTGCGCATTACCACCTCGAAGATCGTCAGCGCCTCGCGCGCCTCGACCGCCGTCATCGCCTGACGCCACGCCGTTGAGACTCCGACGAGTCCTTCACGCCTGCCCTGTGGCTTCGTCTCGCTCGAAGACTTGGGCGAGTCTAGGCAGATCGCCCAGAATGACGGCGCCCCCTAAGGCGGCCGGAAAGTGAACGACATGGACGCGACGCCCCCCTTTCCTTCGGGCCGTAGCACTGAAGCGGCGATCGTCGACCAACCGGGCGCGGCGTTCGTGCTCGGCCCGGTGACGCTCTCGCCGCCACGACCTGACGAGGTGGTGGTGGAGGTGGAGGCCTGCGGCGTCTGCCACGCCGACCTTGCCGCAAGTATGGGCGAGATGCCCTTCCCCCTGCCCGGCGTGCTGGGCCACGAGGGCCTGGGACGCATCGTGGAGGTGGGATCGGCGGTGGAGACGGCGCGGGTCGGCCAGCGGGTGGTCGTCAGCTCCGCATCCTGCGGCCACTGCCCCCAATGCCTCGGCGGCGCGCCCGTCTATTGCCGGGACTGGCCGCGGCTGAACCTGTTCGGGGGCGCCCGGGGCGACGGTTCCGAAACCCTGGCCGGGGAGAGGGCCCACCTGCATGGCCACTTCTTCGGCCAGTCGGCCTTCTCGCGTCACCTTTTGACGAAAGCCCGCGCCGTCATACCCGTGCCGGAAGACCTTCCCGCCGCCGTGCTCGCACCGCTCGGGTGCGGTGTGATGACGGGGGTGGGTGCGGCCACCCTGGTGCTC
>CAXUEN010000270.1:0-4117 GCA_964249945.1 uncultured Caulobacteraceae bacterium
GGCGTCGCGCCGATCCGCTATGCCGACCGCACCCTCGCCAACGGTCTGCGCGCGCTCGGCGCCAAGCGGGGCGGCGTGCTGGTGGGGGTGATCGTGCTGCCGCTGTTCTGCCCGCCGGTGGTGTTCGGGGCGGGCGCGGTCAGCGCCCTGGTCTCGGGGCTCGACTGGCGCACGGGCCTGCTGCTGTTGTGCGCCTACAGCCTGGCGGCGGCGGCGCTCGCGCCGTTCGCGATGGCCGCGGCGTGTCGCAACGCTCTGGAGTAGCCGGTTGCAACTGCCGCCTCTGCACCGCGCCACCCTGCTCCGCCGCTACAAGCGCTTCCTGGCCGACGTACGGTTCGAGGATGGGCGGGAGGAGACGGTGCACTGCCCCAATCCCGGCGCCATGCTGGGGCTGGCCGATCCGGGCCTCACCGTCTGGACGTCGCTCGGCGGCTCCAAGACCCGCAAGCTGCCCGGCACCTGGGAGCTGGCGCAGGCGGACGGAGGATTGGTCGGCGTAAACACGCTCACGCCCAACCGCCTCGCCGCGGAGGCGCTGGCGCAGGACGTGATCCCGGAACTCGCCGGCTACGACCGCGTACGGCGCGAGGTGAAGTACGGCGAGGCCAGCCGGGTGGACTTCCTGCTGGAGTCCACCAGCCGTGCGCCCTGCTGGCTCGAGGTGAAGAACTGCCACCTCATGCGCCAGCCCGGCCTGGCGGAGTTTCCCGACTGCGTGGCCGCCCGGTCGCTGCGCCACCTGCACGAGCTTCAAGCCCGGGTGGCGCTGGGCGAACGCGCGGTGATGCTGTTCGTGGTCCAGCGCACCGACTGCGACGGCTTCGCCGTCGCCGCGGACCTTGATCCCGCCTATGCGCGAGGTCTGCTGGAAGCCTTTCGTAACGGCGTGGAGGTTCTATGCTATGCTTGCGACATCGACCTTCAGACGCTGCGCATCAGCTGCCGCATTCCCTGGACGGGGGCGGGCTGAGGCCCAAGGAGCAGCCCCATGACCCTGGCCCAGGCGGCGGAGCTATCGCCCACGGTGCGCAGCGCCGGCATCAAGATCCATCTGCCCGAGGACTTCGCCGGCATGCGCGCGGCAGGCAGGCTGGCGGCCGAGTGCCTGGACCTGCTTACGCCCCACATGGTCCCGGGCGTCTCCACCGAGCGGCTGGACGATCTGGCGCGAGAGTTCATCCTGGACCGAGGCGCCCTGCCCGCGTGCCTCGGCTACCGCGGCTATGCCAAGACGACCTGCATCTCGCCCAACCACGTGGTTTGCCACGGCATCCCGGGGCCGAAGACGCTGAAGGAGGGCGACATCGCCAACATCGACGTGACGGTGATCCTGGACGGCTGGCATGGCGACACCAGCCGCATGTACGGGTTGGGCGAGGTGGCGCCGCGCGCCAGGCGCCTGGTGGAGGTGACCTACGAATCCCTCGCCCGCGGACTGGCGGCGATCAAGCCGGGCGCCACGCTCGGCGACATCGGCCGCGCCATCCAATCCTATGTGGAGGCGCAGCGCTGCTCGGTGGTGCGCGACTTCTGCGGCCACGGTGTCGGCAGGGTGTTCCACGACAGCCCCAACGTGCTGCACTACGGCCGGAGCGGCGAAGGCGCGAAGCTCCAGCCCGGCATGTTCTTCACCGTGGAGCCCATGGTGAACCTCGGCAAGTCGGCGGTGAAGGTGCTGAGCGACGGCTGGACCGCGGTGACCCGCGACAAGTCGCTGTCGGCCCAGTGCGAGCACTCCGTGGGCGTGACCGAGACCGGGGTGGAGATTTTCACCGCCTCGCCCGCCGGCCTGTTCCAGCCCCCGATCGGCTAGACACAACCTCCGCGCGCTTCCCTTCTCCCCCAGTTGGCTTCACCCTGGCGCCACCGGGAGTTCAGCCGTGGCCGACGACTCGAGGGTCAGCGAAAAACCTGCCGCGCACTACCTCGGCCATCGGGAGCGGCTGCGCGACCGTGCGGCCGCCGGCGGCCTTGGCGCCCTTCCCGATTACGAGGTGCTGGAACTCTATCTGTTCCGCTCGGCGAAGATGGGCGACGTCAAGCCGAAGGCGAAGGCGCTGCTGGCGCGGTTCGGGAGCCTGGGCGCGGTGCTGTCCGCCTCCCTGCCCGAGCTGGTGTCGGTGCCAGGGGTGGGCGAGGTCGCCGCCCTCGATTTGAAGCTGGTGCACGAGTTGACGCAGCGGATCGGGCGCGAGCCGGCTGCCAAGCGCACGGTGATCGCCTCCTGGTCGGCGCTGCTGTCCTACGTGCGCGTGGCGCTCCAGCACGAGGGCCGTGAACAGGTCCGCGTCCTGTATCTCGACCGCAAGAACCAGCTGATCGTCGACGAGGTCTCCAACCACGGCACGGTGGATCACGCGCCGGTCTACCCGCGCGAGATCGTCCGCCGGGCGCTGGAGCTGTCCGCCTCCTCGGTCATCCTGGTGCACAACCACCCTTCGGGCGACCCCACGCCGTCGAAAGCCGACATCGAGGTGACGCAGGCGGTGGTCGCGGCCGGACGGCCCCTCGGCATCTCCGTGCACGACCATCTGGTGGTCGGGCGGGACGGGGTGGTAAGTTTCAAGGCCAAGGGGCTGATGTGACGCCTCGACCCGCTGCCCGGTGGGGCGGGGGCGTCACACCTCCTCCTGCGCGCCCTTCAGCCAAGCCAGGTACTCCGGCGTCTTCAGCAGGTTGTCCGCGTACATGGCGGCGACGCCGTGGTCGCCGAAGCCCGCCAGCTGCACGCCGTAGGTCAGGAAGCGCGTGGCCACCGGCGTGAAGAAGGCGTCGGCGATCGACCAGGGGCCGACGAGGAACTCGCCCTGCGCCTTGAAGCGCCCGCGAAGATCGGTCCACAGCGCCACGATGCGCCGGATGTCGTCGTGGGTCGCCTCCGACAGGGTGACCTCGTGCGGCGTCTTGGTCAGGTCCATGGCCGCCTCGCCGCGGAGCGAGGCGAAGCCGGAATGCATCTCGGCGCAGGCCGAGCGGGCCAGCGCCCGGGCAACGGGGTCCTTAGGCCAGAGGCCGGCGTCCGGGAACCGCTCGGCCAGGTATTCGCAGATGGCGAGCGAGTCCCAGACCGTCAGCTCGCCGTCCTTCAGCGCGGGCACCTTGCCGTTGGGCGAGTGCTCGGCGATCGTGCCGGTGGTGTGGTGCTCGCGCAGCGGGATCAGCCGCTCGTCGAAGGCCACGCCCAAATGCTTGAGGGCGAGCCAGGGCCGCATGGACCAGCTCGACCACCGCTTCGTCCCGATCACCAGTTCCAAGGCGGCCTCCGTCGCATCGCGGCGATGAAAGCCGTCAGCGCGACCGACGTTCCGTCCCGCGGCGACCCGCCTTAGGGACTAGGGAACCACGCCGAGCGCGCGGGCGCTTTCCACCGTCACCTGGCCGGCGGCCAGTCGGTGGTCGACCTGGAAGCGGCGCAGCGCTTCGTAGGTCTGTAGCCGGCCGATCCCGTCCTGCGGCCCGGCGTCATAGCCCTGGGCGGCGAGCGAGGCCTGCATGCGCGCCATGGCCGGCCGCGAGAGCGGCCCGCCGCAGACCACCGGCGCATAGGCCGACCCGCCCTCGCGCACGTCCCTGACCGTGCGCCAGCCGTACTGCGGGCCTGTGCGGCGCTCGAGCCAGCGGCCGGGCGCCACGGTGCGCGCCTCCGACACCCAGCGGTACTCGGCGGGAATGCGGCGGACCTCGACGCCGGCGGGACGGACCAGTACGCGTCGGACGGCCACCCGGCGGATCGTCGTGCGAACGCCGTAGGCGCGGCCCGGCGCCACGCGCACCCGGTGCGTCACGGTCCCATAGCGCGCGGGACACCAGATCCTGCACATGACCAGGCCGGTAGGCGTCACCACCGTCTGGCCGGGCTGCGGCGGTCCCGAGACCACCGGGCCGTACCGGCGCGCCCACACGGAGTGGCCGGGCGTGACCAAGACGCGCTCGGCGACGTCCGCATAGCGGTCGGGCTCGCGCACCCAGCGCGTGGAGCCGGGCTCGCTGTAGACGCTGCGCTCGATCCGGTAGACGGCGGCGACGGGAGTGCGCGCCTCGCGGGCTGGCCGCACCAGCACCTTGTGGCCATAGCGCTCCATCCGCGGGGGCAGCCAGGTGCGCTCCACCCGGC
>CAXUEN010000271.1:0-4102 GCA_964249945.1 uncultured Caulobacteraceae bacterium
GCGGCTCAGCGGTCCGCGCTCCGGATCAGCGCCTCGGCCACCCGCCCCGCGCCGAGCCCGTCGCACAGCGCCCGGGAGACACGCCCAAGCCGCCCGCGGACGGCGGGGTCGCACAGGCGGCGGAAGGCCTTGCGGAAGCGGGCGTCGAAATCCTCGGCGGCTAGGTCGAGGCTCAGCACCGCGCCGGCCGGCCAGGGGCTGGGCCCGCGCACCTGAGCCTGCCGCCGCGGGACGGTTCGTTGCAGACCTCGATCTCTGCTATGCAGGCAGCCATGGCGGACGGCGAGATCAGGACCCGCGGTGAGGCGGAGGGCAGGGCCGTGTTCGGCCGGGGCTTCCTCTACGACCTCTGGTATTTCGCGGAGCTGGGCTCGGCCCTGAAGCTCGGCCGGATGCGCCGCTACGAGGTGCTGGGCGAGCCCGTGTTGCTCGGACGTGACCGGGCGGGTCAGGTCTTCGCGCTTCGCGACATCTGCCCCCACCGCGCCGCGCCGCTCTCCGCCGGCTCCATCGGGGCGGGCGAGGACGGGACGGCCGAGGTCGCCTGCCCCTATCACGGCTGGCGGTTCCGGGCCGCCGACGGGGTCTGCGCCGCCATCCCCTCCCTGGCGCAGGGCCAGGAGATGGACCCCTCCCGCATCCGGGTGCGCAGCTATCCGGTGCGCGAGAGCCAGGGGCTGGTCTTCGTCTACATGGCCGCGGACCCGCGGGCGGCTGCGCCCCGCGACGCGCCGCCGGTGTTCCAAGGCGTGGTGGGCGGAGCGCCCAAGATCGTGAAGCGGATGGACTTCGACAGCCATCTCGACCACGCCATCGTCGGCCTGATGGACCCCGCGCATGGCCCCTACGTCCACCAGCAGTGGTGGTGGCGCTCAGCCAAGAAACAGCTGGACAAGGCCAAGCGGTTCGAGCCGCGCGAGCTGGGTTTCGCCATGGCCCGCCACGCGCCGTCAAAGAACAGCCGCGCGTACCGCCTGCTGGGCGGCGCGCCCGAGACCGAGATCACCTTCCGCCTGCCGGGGCTGCGCTGGGAGCACGTGCAGGTGGGCGCGCGGAGCGTGCTCGCCCTGACCTGCCTGACCCCGGTGACCGCGACCAAGACCCGCATCACCCAGCTGATCTGGTCCGACCACCCGGCCTTCGCCCTGCTGCGCCCCCTGATCGCCGCCGGCGCGCGGCGGTTCTTGAAGCAGGACGGCGACATGGTGAACCTGCAGAACGCGGGCCTGCGCTACGATCCGCCCCTGCTGTGGATCGACGACGCCGACCGCCAAGCCAAGTGGTACCAGGCGTTGAAGCGGGAATGGGCGGCCAGCCGCGCGCAAGGGCGGCCGTTCGTGAACCCGGTGCAGGCGACGACGCTGCGGTGGCGCAGTTGACGAAGATGCTCTTCTCCCCCCCTGCGCAAGCGGGAGAAGGAGACCACCCACAGGGTGGTGAAGGGGGCGAGCGAAGACGGGGGTTTGCCTTCAGACAGCAGCTGGGGCGACGCCCCCTCCGTCACAGCGCGTATCTGCGCCGCGCCACCTCCCCCCCTACGCAGGGAAGGAGAGACGTATGATCGCCGGCGTCCTGCTGATCGTGGTCCTGCTCGTCGTCTCCGCCCTCTTCTCCGCCGCCGAGACCGCCCTGACCGGCGCCAGCCGCGCGCGCATGCACCAGCTAGAGCGGGAAGGCGACATGGCGGCCGGCCGCGTGAACCTCTTGATCGAGGACCAGGAGCGGATGATCGGAAGCGTGCTGCTCGGCAACAACCTGCTGAACATCCTGCTCTCCTCGCTTGTCACCGAGTTCCTGGCCCACGCCATCCCCGGCGCCTGGGGCGTGGCCATCGCCACGGGCCTGGTCACCTTCCTGGTGCTGGTCTTCGCCGAGGTGCTGCCCAAGACCATCGCCATCGCGAGGCCCGACGACGTGGCCCGCGGCCTCTCCGGCCCCTCGCGGATCGTGGTGGCCCTGTTCGGCCCGGTGATCTCCGCCATCCAGAGCTTGATCAAGTGGGGCTTCCGCCTGTTCGGCCTGGACCTGGACGAGGCCGCCGACGAGGCCTTCGCCCAGGCCGAGATCCGCGGCGCCATCGAGTACCACCACGAGGAGGGCCTGGTGGAGAGCGGCGACCGGCGCATGCTCGGCGGCGTGCTCGATTTGGCTGACATGGACGTGGGCCAGGTCATGGTCCACCGCACCAACATTAGCCTGCTCGACGCTGACCAACCCGCCCGCGAGGTGATCGCGCAGGCCCTGGAGGCCCCCTTCACCCGCCTGCCGCTCTATCGCGGCGAGCCCGACAACATCGTGGGCGTGCTTCACGCCAAGGACCTGGCCCGGGCCATGGAGGCGGCCGGCGGCGACCTCGACGCCATCGACATTTCCGCCGTCGCCACCGAGCCCTGGTTCATCCCCGACACCACCAACCTGAAGGACCAGCTCCAGGCCTTCCTGAAGCAGCGCAACCACTTCGCCCTGATTGTGGACGAGTACGGGGCGCTCCGCGGCCTGGTGACGCTGGAGGACATCCTGGAGGAAATCGTCGGCGAGATCGAGGACGAGCACGACGACGCGGTGGAGGGCGTGCGCCGCCAGCCCGACGGCTCGGTGAACGTGGACGGGTCGGTGGCCATCCGTGACCTGAACCGCGCCTTCGACTGGAACCTGCCCGACGACGAGTGGGTGACGGTGGCGGGCCTGGTCATCCACGACGCCCAAATGATCCCGGAGCCGGGCCAGACCTTCATCTTCCACGGGCACCGGTTCCAGGTGCTGCGGCGGCAGAGGAACCAGATCACCGCGCTGCGGGTGAGTCCGCCGCTGGCGGAGGCTGTGGCGGAGTAAGGCGCGACGGGTGCGCCGCCATGCTCGGGCGGTCGAACCCCAAGGCTGTCCCAAGAGGTCTACTCTCCCCGCCTGCGGAGCGGGGCGGAGAAGACGGCCGCCTCTCCAAGCCCGCCCCGTCTTCGACGCAGCCGTAGCCGGCTGGTCCTCCTCTCGAGCAATCCCGGGTCGGTGTCGCCACCTGCACCGGAACCGCGCGGCGCCGCGGAAGCTTTCTCAATCAGAAGTTCAGAGTAGCAGGTCCCCATGGCCAATGATCCTTCCGGCCCGCGATCGCAGGGCGACCAAGGCGATCCGCCGCTGAGCCGTAGAGGCCTGCTCGGCGTGACTGCGGCTTCCGCGGCGTTTCCGCTGGTCCGCGCCGCATCGGCGCGAGGCGAGGGCGTGCGCCAGGCTCCCGATCCCCGCGCTGCGGCCCGCGTCGTGCTCACGGTGAACCGCCAGACACAGATCCTCGAGGTCGATCCCCGCATCAGCCTGCTGGACCTGCTGCGCGAACGGCTGGGCCTGACCGGCTCCAAGAAGGGCTGCGATCACGGTCAGTGCGGCGCCTGCACGGTGCTCGTGGGCGGCAAGCGCGTGGTCTCCTGCCTCACGGCGGCCGTCAGCGTGCGCGAGCCGGTGACCACCATCGAGGGCCTGGCGCCCGCGGGCGGCGGCGCGTTGCATCCCATGCAGCAGGCCTTCATCGACCAGGACGCCTTCCAGTGCGGCTACTGCACGCCGGGCCAGATCATGTCGGCCGTCGCCTGCGTCGAGGAAGGCCACGCCCGCACCGACGGCGAGATCCGCGAGTACATGAGCGGCAATCTCTGCCGCTGCGCCGCCTACCCGCACATCGTGAAGGCCATCAACCAGGCCAAGGCGCAGATGGCGCCTCCCGCCGCCGGGCTGCCGCTGCAGCCCTTCCACGCGGAGGCCTGATCCGTGCGCCCCTTCGTCTATCAGCGCGCCGACGACCCGGTCACGGCGGTGCGCGCCACCGCAGGCCCACGCCGGGCCCCCGCCGCCGCACCCGCCCAGTTCCTGGCTGGCGGAACCAGCCTGTACGATCTGATGAAGCTTGAGGTGCAGAACCCCGACACCGTCGTCGACATCAATGGCCTGACATCGCGCTTCTCCGACATACGCGCCACGCCCGAGGGGCTGACGCTGGGAGCCCTGGCCCGCATGTCGACCGTGGCGGACGATCCCGCCGTCGTGCGCGACTATCCAGTGATCGCCCAGTCGCTGCAACTGGCGGCCAGCGCACAGCTGCGCAACATGGCCT